>JBCBSN010000077.1:0-16718 GCA_039819225.1 Bacteroidota bacterium
AGAGAATAATTAAAACAGAATATATGAAGATTCATTTATCCAAAACGATGGCGGTGCTTTCACTGGCCATTCTAATTATGGGATGTGGTGCCACATCCATGGTATCTACCCCTTTAGAGAACATAGACATCTCTCCCTTAAAGATATCGGAACTTTCGGAAATGGAAAAAAAGACCTGGGGCCATGCCGACCTGGAGGCGGATACCATCCCAGGGATGAGCGTGGACAAGGCCTACAAGGAAATTATAGGGAACAAAAAGGGGAAAACGGTCATTGTGGCCGTGGTAGATTCCGGCATCGATTTAAAACATGAAGATCTAGACGATGTCCTCTGGGTAAATAAGCGCGAAAAACCTGGTAATGGTAAGGATGATGATAAAAATGGGTATATAGACGATATTCATGGATATAACTTTTTAGGGGACTCCTATAATGAGCAATTGGAGTATGCCCGAATACTAAGACTTGATCTTGGGGATGCCGCCCTCCAAAGTAAGGCAGAGGCAAAACTAGATCAAGAATATCAAGAGGCCCTGGCCAACAAACAGCGTTATGAAGAGATTCTCAAGACCGTAAAGAGCGCTGACGGATCCGTAAAAAAGCATTTAGGAAAAGAGGACTATGCCAAAGAAGATCTAATGGGCATAAAGACCCAGGATGAAGCCCTACAACAGAGTGTTGGCATTCTTTTGCAAATGTTCAGCTATGAGGACAACATTCCCACGGTAATGAACCAATTGGAGGATGGGATAAAGCATTTTACCGAGAAGTTAAATTACCATGTGAACAAGGATTTTGACGGAAGGAAAGTGGTAGGGGACGACCCATACGACATCAACGATCTTGGTTATGGGGACGGCAATCCCCAGAACCGATCCAAGGATGAGAGCCACGGCACCCATGTGGCCGGTATCATCGCCGCCGAGCGTAACAATGGAAAAGGGGTAAACGGTGTGGCCAACAATGTAAGGATCATGAGCGTTAGGACGGTCCCCAATGGGGACGAATATGACAAGGACGTTGCCTTGGCCATACGCTATGCCGTGGATAATGGGGCCAAGATCATCAACGCTAGTTTTGGAAAGTCTTTTTCGCCCAAGCCGGAGTGGGTCTATGATGCCATTAAGTATGCCGCCAAGAACGATGTCCTTATCGTGCATGCCGCCGGTAACGACGGAGCGGACCTGGACGATCCCGCCAACCCCAATTTCCCTAACGATCAGATCGGTACGGGACCGGAAATGGCCAATAACGTTATAACCGTAGGAGCCCTTGATCCCAAATACGGTTCGCAAATGCTGGCCTCTTTCTCCAACTACGGAAAAAGCAATGTAGATATCTTTGCCCCAGGCGGGAAAATCTACGCCACCATGCCCAACAGTGAATATGATTTTAACGGGGGCACCTCCATGGCCGCGCCCGGTGTCGCCGGGATCGCTGCGCTTGTCCGTTCGCAATATCCCAAATTATCCGCTGCCCAGGTGAAAAAGATCATTCTAAGTTCCGGACTCCCCATAAAGGCTTCGGTAGTCTTGGGGGGCGATTCTGAAAAATCGGCCAAATTAAGCGAGATTTCCACTTCCGGAAGAATAGCCAATGCATACAATGCCCTGATTATTGCGGATCGGGTAGCTAAGGGCAAAATGAACCTTTAGGACATCGTCCATGGTAAAAATCAAAGTGTTCTTCCCAGTTTTCCTTTTTGTTTGGCTCTGCACCATAACCCTCCTGCAGGCCCAAAACAATACGGCCTATTGGCAACAACATGTGGACTATACCATGGAAGTGGTTATGGATGTGGAAAACTTCCAGTATTCGGGCACCCAGAAATTGGTTTATACGAACCATTCCCCGGATACCTTAAAAAGAGTGTTCTATCATTTATATTTCAATGCCTTTCAACCGGGCAGTGAAATGGATATGCGCCTGCAAAGTATTGAAGATCCCGATAGCCGGATGACCACAGCAGGCAAAAAAAGTCGTATAGCGAATCTTTCCAAGGAAGCCATGGGCTACTTGCACGTAGTTTCCCTTAATCAGGACGGTATGGCTGTTAACTATTCGGAAGAGGGAACGGTTTTGGTGGTAGATCTGGCCCAACCTATTTTGCCCGGAAAGAAGACCACCCTTAGTATGGAATTCAAGGGGCAGGTTCCCGAACTCATCCGCCGAGCGGGAAGAAACAGTACGGAAGGTGTTGCGCTCTCCATGAGCCAATGGTATCCCAAAATGGCTGAATATGATTTTGAAGGCTGGCACGCCCATCCGTATATTGCCAGGGAATTTCATGGGGTTTGGGGCAATTTTGACGTGAAGCTCACTTTGGACAAAGACTATGTTGTAGGCGGAACGGGGTATCTACAGAATCCTCAGGAAATAGGTCACGGCTACCAGGCCACCGGCAAAAAGGTAAAGGTCCCCAAGGGCAAGACCTTGACATGGCATTTTAAGGCCCCCATGGTCCATGATTTTATGTGGGCCGCAGACCCGGACTACCTTCATGATATCGTACCCATGGAGGATGGCCCCGTTCTACATTTTTTCTATAAGAACGATCCTAATATCATTGAGAACTGGAAAAAATTACAGCCAAAAACCGCTGAAATGATGCGCTTTTTCAGTGCCAATTTGGGTAAATATCCTTATGAACAATACTCCGTGATCCAAGGTGGCGATGGGGGCATGGAATATGCCATGTCAACATTGATCACCGGAAAAAGGAAGTTCGGAAGCCTTGTAGGGGTTACCGCCCATGAAATGGCCCATTCCTGGTTTCAACATGTATTGGCCACAAACGAATCCAAATATGAATGGATGGACGAAGGGTTTACCACCTTCATTTCAACCTTGTGCATGAATGAGATTATGGAACCCAAAAAGGAAAACCCTTTTCAAGGCTCTTACAATGGTTATCTCAACTTGGCCCTATCCGACAAGGAACAGCCTCAGACCACACATGCCGATCGCTACCAATTAAATTATGCCTATGGCGGCTCTGCCTATAGCAAAGGTTCCGTGTTCCTGTCACAATTGGGATACATCATTGGGCAGGACAGACTTATGGAGGTGCTTCGCCGGTATTTTAACGATTTTAAGTTTAAGCACCCTGTTCCAAATGATATCAAACGGACGGCCGAAAAGGTCTCTGGCATGCACTTGGACTGGTATCTTACGGACTGGACCCAGACCACCAATACCATTGATTACGCCTTTAAGGAAGTTACCTCGGACAAAGGCAGGACAAAGGTCCAAATGGAGCGTATTGGCCTTATGCCCATGCCCTTGGACGTGCTGGTGGTCTATACGGACGGGTCCCAGGAGACCTTTTATGTCCCGCTACGCATGATGCGGGGCGAAAAGGACAATCCCTATCCCCAGTTGAAGCGTACCGTGCTTCCAGATTGGCCATGGGCCAATCCCTCCTATGAATTCTTCATTGATAGGCCTTTGGAATCCATTAAGGGGATAATGATCGACCCCTCCCAGCTCATGGCGGACATAAACGGACAGAACAATGTATGGATGAACGAATAGTGCATTACACAGTCCTATTGAACAATAGCCTATTGGCCAAAGACTTATAGGGGTAGACTTTTGTGCCCTTGCGCCAAAGGGCCGTACCACCACTCATTTCTATAGATGTCGTTTTTGGCGGTTCGTTCCCTATTCTGCATGAGCAAATGGTTTTTGTCCAAATCCTTTTTCCGGTATCCCAGCAAATGAAAGAACGGCCTGGTCAAGAACTTGGCCACTCTGAGATTTACCAATAGCTCTTCCTTTTTCCCATCTTTCCAAGATATCCCGGGCAAATACGTTAGCCAACCGTGTGTTCGTATTCGTCTTAAAAAAGCGGACCAAGCCAGGGCCCATTTGGGAATCCTTTGTATCAGAAAAAAACCTTCTTCCCCTTGTTCTTGGTACAAAGGCATAAAAACAATAGTATCCTGTGGCGCCCTGAGCTCCTTTGCGCCATCCATGGCCAATACGGTTCCTTTTTGGACATGTTCAAAACTTCGGAAGCCTTTTTTCATCCAAAACCCATCTTCCTCAACTAGGGCATGCCTATGGACCACTTCATAAAAACTGGTGTTGTTCTGGGCGCTGCACTGCAATTGTCTATAGTGCGATTCAAAATCTGTAACGGCCTCCTTTTCCAAAAAACCACTAAATACCAAAGCGAGCCAAAGAAAGGAAATACTGTTTTTTACCGCATTGATTTCGGTATGCTGCCCAGATTCAAAACCAAGGGAAACATACCCCTTTTCATTGATATAGCTAAGCAGGGGGCCCTGCAAATACTCCTCTATCCCCAAAATAATGGGCACCGGGAAAAGTTTGGAAAACTTACGATTTATCAATGCGTCGTTTATAGTGATAAAGGGTAGGGTCTTGCTAGAAGTTGTGTGAAAATCCACAAAGTAAAAAGGGGGTTCCATAGTGGAAAGGATATCGGTAACCACTTGAAGAAGTTCTAGGAGCTCACCTTCCTCCTCCGTCAATTCCACTTCCTTTTTCTCCTGGATGGCCTTGATCTTGGAGGTAGACCACATCCGGTTTAAATCGGTTTTAATAAAGCGTTTTCCCTGGAGCAGTGCCGGAAGATTGCCCCGGATGCCTATAAGATTTCCCTTGACATCGAAAGATCCGGCTCCCAATCTTTGGAACACATGCTCAAGTGCCTGTACCCCAGAATATTCATTGCCGTGTATCCCTCCAAAAAATAGTAGGGTAGGTCCTTTGTCCTTTCCTTTGATATGGCCAATGATGCGCTTGATCTTGAGTTGATTTTTTTGGGGTTTCGGGGTTTTGATCATTGATTATATATCATTTGATGTTAAGATACCGATCAACTTTTTGCCATGAACCACGGGCAGGCAGTTAATAGGTTGGGACTTTAAAATTTTTTTGGCCTCTTTTAGACGGGTATCAGAGGTAGTCGTTATCAAATTCTGTTCCATAATGCTGCCCACGCGTTCGTCCAATTTCTCGGGTTCATCCAGAAAGTGTCCCACATCCGACCATGTCAACAAGCCTACCAGATCCAGATGGTTGTCCAGAATTGGCACATGATGGATATTCTTCCACTGCATCATCCTAAGGACCAACTCTGCACTGTCACTTTCTTGGGCGGTTATAATTTTGGTACTCATAACATCCCTTACGGTCTTGTGCTTTTTACGGGTTCGGTATTCATCTCCCCTGGGCAGTTGCCATGCATCCACATCATAGCCTCTTTCCTGGCGATCGTACATAGTGGCGGTCAATATTTTAAGGGCATCCGGGGTCTTAAAATCCTTTTTGAGCTTCCGGAATCCCTCTACCATCCATCGGGAACCGTTGGTAGATTGGATTCTTCGTTCAATTACGGACAGATAGCGCTCGGCATCGGCCGGAGCAATGTTCATGCGGTACAAACCTCTATAGGCCATGGGCAAAAGATGGTCCCGTAACAGGTCGCGACTGGAGATCAATACATTGTCCCAATAGAACTGGGCGGCCATTCCATACCGGGCCGCATTGAAAAAGTTGCTCTTGATGTCCCTAAAATCCATTTTTTCGTGAATGGTATCAAAGGCTTTGGGCCTTCCCATCATAAGGCCGACCCAAAACATCATATTGGCTATCTCATCCTCGGTAGTGGGGCCAGAAGGCAAATACCGGTTCTCAATGCGTATATGCGGCACCCCATCATTGGTGCCGTAGCATAGTCGGTTCCATTTGTACACCGTGCCGTTATGAAGCTTAAGGGCGCGTAATTTGGGAGTTTTTCCGGAATCCAGTTCCGTAATACTATCCGTTTCAAAGTTAGTTGTGAGCAAACTTCGAAACCGGATTACGGAATCCTTGAAGAAATCGGCCACGGATCCACGGATCCAATGATTTCCGAACCCTACCCGGGCCTCTTTTTCATTTAGGACGAAGGTGCTGGCACGGGTATCCACGCTCTGGGCAAAAAGTGCGATACGGGTCTCTTCCCAAAGTTCGCGGCCCATAAGCAAGGGCGAATTGGTGCAAATGGACAATATTGGACCCGCAATGGCCTGTGCCCAGTTATAGGTATCCTCAAAATCATCCGGATTTATTTGCAGATGGGCCTGAAAGCTTGTATTACAGCCCTCGTAGAGAATAGAGTCGTGCTTAAGGTTCAATTCGTCCACTCCCTTGATATGTAGTTCTATATCATGCTTTCGAATATCCGTTATGGCCTCGTTAAGGACCTTGTACCGCTTAAGCGGGGTCATATAGTCAATTTTCAAGTGTTGGGTTCCTATAGTGGGCAAGATACCGGTGAGCAATACCTTGTTATCATGGTTTGCGGCCACTTTTCCTGCCTTTTCCAAGTACTGCTTCAAACTATTATGCAGCTCTGAGAAACAACTGCCCTCTAGTTTTAAGGGGTCTAGATTGATTTCCAAATTGTACAGGGCCAGCTCCGAGGTAAAATTATCGTCGTTCAATTCCTTCAAAATCTCAACGGCCTTGCTAGAGGGCGTCCAGTTTTTATTTACCAAACAGAACTCTTGTTCAGCGCCGATATGCATGGCTTTTTTCTCAAAACGGTCCTCGGCCAACATACGTTCCAAAGCTGCAATATCTCCTGTTAATTGATTGATATACTTAATCTTATCCGGGTTTCCCGATAACTTTTCAACATTGAGTTCTCCCATAATAAGTAGTTTAATAGTGGTATAACCGTACAAAATAGTAAAATTAGTACAATATATGACCCCTTACCCTTTCGGGGCATGACAAATGTCATAAACCGAGAATCGCACTGTGCAAAAACGATCAATGTCTTGTCAATGCCATTATGTCGGTTAAGGCGAAGCCATTTTTTGTCTGGCCCTGGCAAAAAATACGGGGCATAGCCTAAGCTACATGAGGATTACTTAATGTAGGACGGGCGGAAAAAAGCGAACCTTGGTCCGGCCAAAATAGTCTGGCCAAGACCTTAAGGCCCACATCAGGTTATAAGGGCATTAGGTTATCCCACAGTATTATGAAATGAGTGTAGAACCTTTTGTTTTACATTTGTGCCCTATGTCCTATACATTTCCCAAAGAAGAGCGATTAAAGCGAAAAAAACTGTGGGATGCTCTATTCAAGAGGGGCAAGTCCGTTATCAGTTATCCCATAAAACTCATCTATCTGAGTACGGCCTTGCCCCAGGATGTAAAGATCCAAACAGCCGTGGCCGTTCCCAAGCGTAATTTTCGAAAGGCCGTACAGCGTAATCGCATAAAACGACTCCTGCGTGAAGCGTATCGTTTAAACAAGCCTTTGGTATTTAACAATAGCGAGGGAAAGTTTGCGTTTCTATTTTTATATATTGGGAAAGAAATGCCAGACTTCGAGGATATAGCGAAAAGCATGGTCATTGTACTTAAAAAGTTCCTAAAAAAAGAAAAACAAGAACAATTATGAAATGAGCATAAACTTTTTTAAGCATACCTTACCGAACATGATTAAAACAAGTTTGTGCGAAAGCGGAGCGGTTCCATCTGTACTAAATTTTGGAATAACTTCACTTTCAATACATTACAAAATTTGAAGCAAATGAAAAAAAGAATGGGCAAAAAAATTTTGGTTCCCGTCCTGGCCATAGGCATCTTAATGGTGGGCAGTGGCTTTATAAAAAGCGACTTCTTTGAAATCGCCAAGCAGATCGAAATCTTTACCACATTGTTCAAGGAGCTGAACATGAACTATGTGGACGAGACCAATCCTGCGGAATTGATGGATACGGCCATAAAGAATATGTTGGACGATTTGGATCCTTATACCAAGTTCCTGAACGAACAGGATGTAGAGGCCTTTAAGATCAACAATGCCGGGGAATACTCGGGGATAGGGGCCCTTGTACGCTCCTACAAGGATAAATTATTGGTCGTAGAACCCTACAAGGATTATCCTGCGGACAAGGCCGGTCTTAAGGCCGGGGATGAAATTATTAAGATAGGTGATATTATTGTGGCCGATTTTGACGACAACGCCAGTGAACTGCTCAAAGGCGCAAACAGTACTACCGTAGAGGTCTCCTACAAAAGACAGGGCCAGACAAAAACCACCACTATAGAACGTGCCGCCGTGGAGGTCGATGCCGTCCCTTTTTATAAAATGGTTGATGAGGATACGGGTTATATCGTCCTATCAAAATTTAACGCCAAGGCTTCCAGCCAGACCAAAGCGGCCTTGATAGACCTTAAGGGCAAGGGTGCCGGCAACATCATTTTGGACTTAAGGGGAAATCCGGGAGGTTTGCTTTCCGAAGCTATAAACGTTACCAATCTTTTTGTACCCAAGGGAGAGCTTATCGTAACTACCAAGAGCAAGGTAAAAAAGTTCAACAAGGAGTATAAAACGCGCAATAAGGCCGTGGATACCGAAATCCCCTTGGTGGTATTGGTAGACGGTGGGAGTGCCTCCGCCAGTGAAATCGTTTCCGGTGGGCTTCAAGATTTGGATCGTGCTGTGGTCATGGGGGCCCGGAGCTTTGGGAAAGGTTTGGTACAACGTCCTTTGAAACTTACCTACGGCACTCAGCTAAAGGTGACCATTAGCCGCTACTTTACACCATCTGGCCGTTGCATACAGTCCCTGGACTACTGGAACCGGGACAAGGACGGAAAGGCGGTACGCAATACCGTTTTCAATGAGTTTACCACACGTAACGGCCGCAAGGTGCAGGACGGTGGTGGTGTATTACCGGATGTTGAGGTGGCCGTGACCAAGGCCAATGAACTCACCATGGCCCTTATGAAGGATAACATCATATTTGATTTTGCCACAAGCTACCATTACAAGAACCAAGTGTCCAATATTGCCGATTTTCAGTTTGGCCAAGCCGAATATCAGAGTTTTATGAATTTTGTGAACAGCAGCGATTTTTCCTTTGAGACCAAGACCGAAAAGGCGCTAAAACGTGCCATGGGCGACCAAGAGGAGACCATTTACAACGAGGCCATTGAGGCCGATTTTACCGCTTTGCTCGATGATATTGAAAAAAGTAAGCACACGGCATTGGAAACCTACCGGGATCAAATCCAGAAAAAGTTGGAAGACGAAATCGTAAAACGGTACTTCTATCGGGAAGGGCTCTACCAACACTATCTACAAAACGATGAGGCTATTTTAGCGGCAACGGAACTGTTGGGAAATACCGGCAAGTACAACGGTATCTTAGGGAACTAAAAATTGGGATAAAAGGAGGTTCGCAGGAGAAGGGAATACCCATGTAAAAGCTATTCCCGGCAAGTTGAAAACTTTCCGTCCATGTTGCCCAGGAATACCGCTACAATGAAAAAATCGATACCCCTTCTCAAAACCATTGTGGTAAGGCCTGTGCGAATCAGGATTGAAGTAGCGTTAGGTGGCCAAAAAACAACAACAAAATACGGGAAAAGAGTGAAAAAGGCAGGGGTTCTACTGTTGTCCCTTATGATGATGGCCTCTTGTACCTATACGGCAAAGCCCAGGGACATAAGTCCAAACATTGTGGTAGTTATGGCGGACGATCTGGGGTATGGAGACATTTCCTGTTACGGCAATACTGCGATTACCACCCCCAATTTGGATAGGCTGGCGGCCAAAGGAGTAAGGTTTACAGATTTTCACTCCAACGGGTCTGTGTGCAGCCCTACACGAGCCGCTTTAATGACCGGCAAATACCAACAACGCACCGGTGTGGGCGGAGTAATTACCGCGAAAAGCCATAGAGGGGTCGGTTTAAGTTTAGATGAGGTAACACTGGCCGAGGAGCTTAAGAAGTATGGCTATACGTGTGGAATGTTCGGAAAGTGGCACTTGGGATATTCAAAAGCATACAACCCAACCTTACAGGGGTTTGATGAATTTTCCGGGTTCGTGAGCGGCAATGTGGATTATCATGCGCATATTGATCAGGAGGGTTACCTGGATTGGTGGAAGGGTGCCGAAATAAAAAATGAACCTGGGTATTCCACCGATTTGATTACTGAATATGGCGTAAAGTATATCAATACATACAATCCTAAAAACACCGGGAAACCCTTCTTTCTTTACCTACCGCACGAAGCTCCTCACGGGCCTTACCAAAGACGTATGGATACCATTTTAAGAAAAGTGGGCAAGGCCGGAACGGAAGTCGTAAATAGGGATAGTATCCCCCTAATTTACAAGGAGATGGTGGAGGTCATGGATGAGGGCATAGGTAAAATAATCCAAGCCCCCAAAGAAACTAGACAATATGAAAATACCATAGTATTTTTTATGTCGGACAACGGGGCAAACGTTTATGGCGATAATGGGGGTCTTAGAGGGCACAAAGGAGGTGTTTATGAGGGAGGAAGTCGTGTGCCCGCAATTTTCAGTTACCCTAAAATACTAAAAAAAGGTAGAATCAACACCCAAACGGTACTTACCATGGACGTGCTTCCCACATTGCTGGATTTTATAGGCCATAAGCCCAGCACAGCGAATATAGATGGAGTTAGCATAAAGGAGACTTTGACCCAACAGGCCAAATTACCCCAAAGAGATGTTTTTTTCGCCTATGGGAATAAAAGTTTCGTTAGAAGCGGTGACTGGAAATTGGTGTATTTAAAAAATGGGAAGGGCCATACCCTTGAACTTTTTGACCTCTCCAAGGATAAGGCGGAAAAGAATGATATCAGCACAATCTATCCGGACCGGGCCCGTACACTATTGGGTAGGCTAAACGCATGGAAAGAAGAGGTCGGCGAGGGTGTAAATATGATTTCCAAATAAAGCGGTTTGCCGTCCCCTAACGACTAGAAGAGCTACCGCTCTAAGTAGGCCCACGTAAAGTTGGGATGATGCCCATTGACCCGTACCATGGTTACCCAAAGTAAGGTCATATGCTCTAGATGCAACGATTGTGACAGATTACCGGTATCCAAAGTTTCAAATCCCAAGTCCTCGTTAAGCTGGGTTATGGCTAGTTTACTGTCCGGATAATCTCCTGCAATGAGCATTGCCGGCCGCACCTCATAGTTTGGAAAATTGGGGTTCTCCAAATTTTCAAATCCATAAATGGTATAGGCTTTTACCACTTGGGCATTGCCTGCCCATTCCTGCACTTTTTCCGCACCGGAGATTTTGCTCTCCAATCCATGTGAAATTCCCGATCCCACCGGATTTGTACAATCCACTAAGGTCTTGTTGTCAAAATCCAGAGGTTCCAAAATAGTTTCGTTCAGCGCAAAGGGGGTAGCCAAAAACACAACATCCGCAATAGCTATGGCTTCTTGGACGGCAAATGCTTTAAAGGAAGGATTCTTGGCACGTGCCATGGCCACGCTTTCGCTTTGTATATCATTATGGGCAATGATGATCTCATGCCCTTTTTTCTGAAAATTGTCGGCCAAGGAAAAACCTACCTTGCCAATACCGATAAATGCTAATTTCATGTGCTTACTTTTCTTTGTAGTGTTTTATCAATTTGATTTTAAAACTGTTTCCTAAAAAACAGGCCAGGATTTATGTCCGTGCCCGAAAATCGACTTTCTCCAAGATTTATCGCGGCACCAAATTGATATCCCTTTTTATCAACACCCAGTCTTATACGTTGTACACTGCTCAAGTGTCCCAATTGCCCAAAGGCCGAGAACAGTTCCAAACTGGTATAAAGCTTCCAATCCCGATATAATTTCGGGGTATAGCGAAGTATTGAAAACCAACTATAGCGCAGTTCATTACCGATATTGATAGAAGGCAAGGCATAAATCATGAATGGTTTCTTCACTCTAAAATAATGAACACCAACGTCTATACCGGAACCGCTTGTGGCCATACGGCCAAGTAGGGTTGCGCCAAAGCCCGATTCCGTCGTATAATTTAGATACGCCCCTGTAAATAAGTCCGTAGCTTGCCTATCATATTCGGCCGTAGCCCTTGCCCTTGAGAATAACGACAGTGTATTATCCGTGTCAAAGAACTTAAGGTATTGGGCATCTATAAAAATACGCTCTATCCCGGGCACTACCTCAAAACTCTGGGCGTACGCTACAAGCCAAGAACCCAAATACAATAGGAACAATAACCGTTTCCCCATACAAAAATACTAAACTGCTTAAAGAGCCTATTTTCAAATCATTGGCGGTCGAAAAAAACCAGAATTACAAAGAATGTTTATAATAATTCTTCTTGAAAAGGGCTTGCTTTTCGATGATGGCGAACACTTTCTGTGGTTAAAAAACAATGCCAAGATTATCAATTTGTTCGGACTTAGTCTTACTTCTAAAAGCGACCTGAGCTGAGCTTGCCGAAGTAAGCGGTCTGCGCTACTATCTCGATCCATTTACCGTGATAACTGTTGTACCATTAACCGAGCCGCCGCGGCACCCGAATTTTGTTGTTGTCCCGTTATAAGGTTCCCATCCGCAATGGCATAAGCACTAAAGGGAGCGGCTACCTTAAAGTTGGTATTGGGCAACTTACCGGCTTCTTCCTCTATCCAATACGGTTGTATTTTTTGGCCTACCGCCTTATCCGCATAGGCTTCCTCGGCATTTGCAAAACCGGTCCAGGTTTTACCGTCAACAATTAATTTCCCATCTTTCTTTTTAGCTTCCAAGAGTAAGGTTGCTGAATGGCAAACTGCGCCACTTGGTTTTCCGGATTCATAAAATTTGGCAAACAATGTTTCAAGATCCTGATTTCCTTTAAATGTGTACATCGGGCCTTGCCCCCCTACCAAAAAAATAGCATCGTATTCCTTGGCATCGACCTCTGTTAGTTTTTTCGTGTTTTCCAACATTTTAGTAAACCAATCCAATTGCATATACCCAAGCGAAATAACATCGTGCGCGGCGTAACCACTTTCGTCCGTAGGATCGGAATAGCTGTCCATTACAATTTTACCACCTTCAGTTGAGGCCAGTTCCACCTCAAAACCCGCTTCTTGAAAAACATGCAACGGGTGGGTTAATTCCGCAGCCCAAAAACCTATGGGCCAACCCGTTTGTTGGGAAACGGTAGGACTGCTGGCTACCATTAAAATTTTTCCTTTGTAGGGCATTCCATGGGAATGCACGTATCTGTTCAGCTCTTTTGCTTTTGATTCCATTGTTGTCCCTTTTTTACTATTTTCCGATGATTGTGAAAGACATGAACCAAATAGGAGTAGGCTCATGATGTAAAGAATTGATTTCATTCTGATATCATTTTTGTTAGAACACAAATCTATATTATTTACTTACCTTTGATTCTATACTTACCAAATTGAATGGTACTTACTTTTTAGAAAGTATTTTGAAAATCAGCACATTATGCCAGATTTTATTTATAATAATAAGATTTACTATAATCCTGTGGAGTTCGCCATGGACAGAATTGGAGGGACTTGGAAAATGCCCATTCTTTGGAGGTTACAGCGAAAAGTGTTTCGCTTTAGCGAATTAAAAAAGGATATTCCGCACATTACCGACAAAATGCTCACCACACAATTACGACAGTTGGAAGCGGAAGAGTTTATCAGTAGAAAGGTATATGCGGTAGTTCCACCCAAAGTGGAGTATTCCATAACCGAAAAGGGAAAAACGGCAATTCCCATTATTGAAACCATCCGTAGTTATGGCCTTGAGCTAATGGAACAGGAGGGGATTAAACATAAAATGAAATAAATGAAGTCACGGATAATCGCATTTTTACATACTTCCGATGTTCATATCCCACGTTTTGAAAAGCTGGTCCGGAAATACGATAAGGAAGTCGTTACAAAACACTTTGTGAACAAGGAACTGCTCAATACGGCCTTATTGGAAGGAAAAACGGATACTTTGTCCTTTAATCAGGAGGTTGAAAAAATAAAACGGGAAGAACCCTCCCTGTTGATCTGTACATGTTCCACCTACGGTGCCGAATGTGAGAACCACAATGATATTGAAAGAATCGATAGGCCGGTGGTAGAATATCTAGTGGCCCGTTACAATACCATTGGATTGGCCTATACCGCCCATTCGACCAAGGCCGTAAGCGAAGATCTAATATCCAAGGTAGCATCCGGTCAAAAACGGAAAACGGCCATTGTTCCTTGTGATTGTTCCCAAAGCTGGCCCTATTTTGAACAAGGGAATCATACAGCCTATTGGAAGGCAATTGCGGATAAAATCAAGTCTGTCCATTCCCGTGTAGACGTGATATTTTTGGCACAGGCATCCATGGAAGGGGCAAAGGAATATCTTACCACTATTGAAAAAGAAGTGTTTTCAAGCCCAGAATTTGGGATTAGCGCATTTTTGAATCAACGATGAACAGCGCATATTGATTTTTGTTCCCGATTACTTTTCGTTAACTTCTCACCTCATTTAACTGATAAAATCACAGTATTGGTCACCTTCACGCAAAGAAAAGGCAAAAAATACGATGAGTTTATGCTATCTTTTCAAATATTTGAACAGTACCCCTAAAACACAAATTATGAAAACATCTTATCTATCCTTTATTCTGCTTCTTTCCATATCCTTTATTTCCTGTGAACAAAAAGAATCCTTAATGACATTAACCTCCCCCGATGGAAACAATCAAATTGTTTTTGAGCTGTCCCAGGAAGGACGACCTATCTATTATGTTACCCACAACAACACTACGGTTATCGACAGTTCTTCCTTGGGTTTTGAGCTAAAGGACCTCCCTCCCCTACAGCGTGGTTTCAAAATCATCGGTTCAAATACCAATACCGTGGACGAAACCTGGGAAATGCCCTGGGGCGAACAATTGGAGGTGCGCAACCAGTACAATGGCCTTCTAGTACAGCTTCAGGAAGAGGCGGAACCCAAACGAAAGCTTAACATCCATTTTAAGGCCTATGACGACGGGATAGCCTTTAGATATGAGTTTCCGGAACAAGAAAACCTAGATGAAATATTGATTACGGATGAAAACACTGAGTTTCAACTTACGGGAGACCATACCGTTTGGTGGATTCCAGGAGACTGGGATATCTATGAGCACTTGTACAGTAAGACGCCGTTTTCAAAAATAGATGCGCTTTCCAAACGCAACCATCCCAACCTTAGTGCCAGTTATATTCCGGAAAACGCCGTTAATACACCGGTGACCATGAAAACCGCGGATGGATTGTACCTCAGTTTTCACGAAGCGGATCTTACCAATTATGCGGGCATGACCTTAAAGGCCGATGCCAATACCCTTACCATGACCAGTGAACTCGTGGGTTCTGAGCGCTTGGGCGGCAAAGCGAAAATAAAACTTCCGTTCAACACCCCATGGCGAACTATCCAAATCGCGGAAAAGGCAGGGGATCTTATTGAATCCAAAATGGTGTTGAACCTTAACGAACCCAATGCCATTGGCGATGTCAGTTATTTTACACCTATGAAATACGTGGGTATTTGGTGGGAAATGCATCTTGGCAAGTCCACTTGGGATATGGAGGGCAGTCAGGACATGAGTACCTATACCACAGGTAAAAAAGGTTCTTCCAGACACGGGGCCACCACGGAAAACGCAAAAAAATATATCGATTTTGCGGCTAAAAATGGCATAAAGGGCCTTTTGGTAGAAGGTTGGAACACAGGTTGGGATCAGTGGATCAATACCGAAGATCGAGAAGGTATTTTCGATTTTATGACCCCCTATCCCGACTATGATTTTGATGCGGTAAAGGCCTATGCCAAGGACAAGGGCGTAGAAATAATCATGCACCATGAAACTTCCGCGGCACCGCTTACCTATGAAAAACAAATGGATGAAGCCTATGATTTTATGAAGGCCAATGGCATGAATTCGGTAAAAACGGGCTACGTAGGCAAGATTATTCCAAAGGGCGAATACCACCACGGCCAATGGATGGTAAACCACTACCACAAGGTCCTGGAGGAGACCGCCAAAAAGAAAATTGCCGTAAATGCCCACGAACCCATAAAAGCGACCGGAAAGCGGAGGACATACCCCAATGCCATTGCCCGGGAAGGGCTGCGCGGCCAGGAATTCAATGCGTGGGCTACCGATGGGGGCAATCCCACGAGCCATTTACCCATAGTGGCCTTTACGCGTATGTTATCCGGCCCTATCGACTTCACCCCAGGAGTCTTTAACATTAAATTCGATGAGTACAAAACGGAGAACCAGGTAAATACCACCCTGGCCCATCAGTTGGCACTTTACATTGTTATTTACAGTCCCGTACAAATGGCCTGTGACCTACCGGAACATTATATGCAAAACGGAAAAATACATCCGGCCTTCCAGTTTATCAGTGATGTAGGGGTAGATTGGCAACAGACCAAGGTCTTGGAAGGAGAGGTTGGCGAATATGTCACCATTGCCCGGCAGGAACGGGGAACCGGAAATTGGTTTATTGGGGGCATTACGGACGAGAACAAACGTACTGCATCCTGTGCTTTGGATTTTCTAGAGAAAGGGAAGACCTATACGGCAAAAATCTATAAAGATGCCCCCGATGCCCATTGGGACAATAACCCCCAGGCTTATGAGATAGAAACCCAGGAATTGACCAAAGGGGCAAAATTGGACATCGCTTTGGCCGCGGGGGGCGGGTTTGCCATAAGTCTTATTGAAAAAAAGTAAATAGGACCTTACTTAGATTTCAACAATATGTTTGGATTTGGGGCGACCCCATAATAATGCTTAGTAAGACCTAAAAAACGGGAAACAATAATCGGCTTCAACAACTTCATCTTTTGTCAATTTTAAATACTTTTGAGTAGGGCAAGGATTATTTGGATGAATTACAA
>JBCBSN010000078.1:0-16569 GCA_039819225.1 Bacteroidota bacterium
CTAAAGATGTAAAAGGACCGAGTTATTGATTTTATGGAAGAAAACGGGCCTTTTACATCTTTAGGGTCATCCTTTATTTTTGTATAGGTCCTATTTTTCAGTGGCTTACAAAAATTTTCTTTTTTTAATTCCAAAGGAACCCTTCCTTCATATCCTGTTTTTTTTGACGTATTTTTGCCGAAATTTTTTAGATGGGTTTTAAAAGTGAAATTGAAAAAAGACGGACTTTCGGAATTATATCACATCCGGATGCGGGAAAGACCACACTAACCGAAAAACTACTTCTATTTGGGGGGGCCATACAGGAAGCCGGTGCCGTAAAAAACAACAAAATCAAGAAAACCGCCACAAGTGATTTTATGGAAATCGAACGGCAACGTGGCATTTCCGTAGCAACTTCCGTATTGGCATTTCTTTATAAAGACAAGAAAATAAATATCCTGGATACTCCCGGTCACAAGGACTTTGCCGAGGACACTTTTAGAACCTTGACGGCAGTGGACAGCGTCATCGTGGTAATCGATGTGGCCAAGGGTGTGGAGGAACAGACCGAAAAACTCGTAGCGGTCTGTAGAATGCGAAAAATTCCAATAATCGTATTTATCAATAAATTAGATCGGGAAGGACGTGATGCTTTCGATTTGTTGGACGAACTTGAACAAAAATTGGGACTGTCCGTAACCCCCCTTAGCTTTCCCATAGGCATGGGATATGATTTTAAAGGCATCTACAATATTTACGAAAAGAACATCAATCTTTTTAGCGGAGACAGCAAGAAAAACATAGAGGATACCATTGCCTTCGACACTATTGAAAGTCCTGAATTGGAAAATATTATTGGTACTGTGGCGGCTCAAAATCTAAGGGAGAATCTTGAGCTTGTACATGGGGTCTATCCTCCATTTAACAAGGATCGTTATTTGGAAGGGAATTTACAACCCGTATTTTTTGGGTCGGCCTTAAACAACTTTGGGGTACGCGAGCTTTTGGATTGCTTTTTGGAAATCGCGCCCTCCCCACGGGCCAAAAAAGCGGATGAGCGTCTAGTTAAGTCGGATGAGCAAAGTATGAGCGGTTTTGTCTTTAAAATACACGCCAACATGGATCCCAAACATCGGGATCGCTTGGCATTTATAAAAATTGTATCCGGAACCTTTGAACGCAATAGGCCCTATTTACATGTAAGGCAAGGAAAAAAACTGAAGTTCTCTAGCCCAAATGCATTTTTTGCCGAAAAGAAGCAGATTGTGGATACTTCCTTTCCCGGAGATATCGTAGGACTCCATGACACCGGAAACTTTAAGATCGGTGATACTTTAACGGAAGGGGAAGTATTGAACTATAGGGGGATTCCTAGTTTTTCTCCCGAACATTTTAGATACATTAACAATGCAGATCCCATGAAGGCCAAGCAATTGAATAAAGGGATCGACCAGTTGATGGACGAGGGGGTTGCCCAATTGTTTATCCTGGAAATAAACGGCAGAAAGGTCATTGGCACGGTCGGCGCCCTTCAGTTTGAGGTAATCCAATACCGCTTAGAGCATGAATACGGGGCCAAATGTACCTACGAAAACTTCCCAGTACATAAGGCCTGCTGGGTAGCTCCTGAGAATCCAAAAAATGATGAATTCCTAGAATTCCAGAGGGTAAAACAAAAATTCCTGGCAAAGGACAAACAAGGCCAATTGGTATTTTTGGCCGATTCTAAGTTCTCATTACAGATGACGCAACAGAAGTATCCCTCCGTAAAATTGCATTTTACCTCGGAATTCGATTAGCTTTCAATATAAAGACCCGTCAGGTTTTGGAAACCTGACGGGTCTTCTTTTTATGCCTCTCCGGTAGGCCCAAAATTAATGGGAATGGGAGGTTGTTCATAATCCTTTATGGTACCATGGGCCTTTTCAAAGCGGTTTACATTATCACTCAAGGCCTTTAGAAACTTCTTGGCATGTTGGGGAGTAAGTATGATCCTGCTCTTTACCTTGGCCTTGGGCGCTCCTGGCATCATGCTTATGAAGTCCACTACAAATTCTGATACGGAGTGGTTGATAATGGCCAGATTGGAATACGTGCCTTCCGCCGTTTTCTCATCCAACTCAATATTGATCTGCTTTTGTTTTTGATCCTTTTCGCTCATAGCCAAAAAATAAGCCCCCAATAATTTATTGGGGGCCATAGTTCTAAAATTTCAACGCTTCCTTACGTGCCATGATCTCATCGTATTCTTCTTTCGAACCTACAATGATATTCTCATAATCCCGCATTCCGGTTCCTGCCGGAATCTTATGCCCTACAATAACATTCTCCTTTAATCCTTCCAAGGTATCCACTTTACCACTTACCGCAGCTTCGTTCAACACTTTAGTAGTTTCTTGGAAAGAAGCTGCGGAAATGAACGATTTGGTCTGGAGCGATGCCCTTGTAATTCCCTGGAGAATAGGGGTCGCCGTAGCGGCGACGGCATCCCTTGCTTCCACAACCGTCTTGTCCGCCCGTCTTAGGATACTGTTCTCATCCCGGAGTTCACGGGCCGAAATAATCTGCCCTGCCTTCAAGTTCTCGGACTCCCCGGCATTGACCACCACCTTCTTTCCAAAAATATCATCGTTCTCCTTTATGAAGTCCGATTTGTGCACCAACTGATTCTCAAGGAAAATGGTATCTCCCGGATCCTCAATACGCACTTTCCGCATCATTTGTCTCACCACTACTTCAAAGTGCTTATCATTGATTTTGACTCCTTGGAGACGATATACTTCTTGAACCTCATTCACCAAATATTGCTGTACGGCGGAAGGTCCTTTAATGGCAAGGATATCCTCGGGCGTAATAGATCCATCTGAAAGTGGCATCCCAGCCCTGACATAATCATTCTCCTGGACCAATATCTGGTTGGAAAGCTTAACCAAGTACTTCTTGACCTCCCCAAGTTTGGATTCTATTATAATTTCACGGTTGCCCCTTTTGATCTTGCCGAAGGATACCACACCGTCAATTTCTGAGACAACGGCCGGGTTGGAAGGATTCCTGGCCTCGAACAATTCCGTTACCCTTGGAAGACCTCCTGTAATATCCCCTGCCTTGGCTGATTTCCGTGGTATCTTCACCAAAATTTTTCCTTCTTTGATGGCTTCGCCGTCATTGACCATGATATGAGATCCTACTGGCAAATTGTAGGATCGAAGCACTTCGTCCTTGTTGTTCATTATCAACAAGGTAGGAATCAACTTTTTGTTTCTGGACTCGGAAATCACCTTTTCCTGGAAACCGGTCTGCTCATCTATTTCCACTTGGTAGGTTACACCCTGCTCAATATTCTCATACGCTATCTTTCCGGGGAATTCCGAAACGATAACCCCATTATATGGATCCCATTGGCAGATTACATCTCCCTTTTTAATATTGGCCCCGTTCTGGATAAACAGTCTGGAACCGTAGGGGATATTGTTTTGGCTAAGGGTAATTCCGGTTTTCTTGTCACCGATCTTGATCTCAGAGGTTCTGGAGATCACGATTTCGACCTCTTTTCCTTCGCTATCCTCTCCTTTTACCGTTCTTAAATCCTCGATTTCCACAACACCATCAAACTTGGCCTGCAGTTTATTGTCCTCGGAAATGTTGCCCGCAATACCCCCAACGTGGAAGGTACGCAACGTTAGCTGTGTCCCGGGTTCTCCAATGGATTGCGCAGCTACTACACCTACGGCCTCTCCTCGCTGCACCATCTTGTTGGTAGAAAGGTTTCTTCCGTAGCATTTGGCGCAGATCCCCTGAGGGGCCTCACAGGTCAACGCAGAGCGTACTTCGATTTTTTCAATGGGCGATTCCTCGATCTTTTTTACATCGGACTCCATGATTTCCTGGCCCGCCTCCAATATAAGTTCCTCGGTCAGGGGGTCATATACGTCATGCAAGGAAACCCTTCCCAAAACACGTTCGCCCAGGGATTCCACAATTTCCTCGTTTTTCTTTAGGGCCTCTACCTCTACGCCTCTTAATGTACCGCAATCCTCTATATTGATGATGACATCTTGGGAGACATCTACCAACCGTCTGGTCAAATACCCGGCATCTGCCGTCTTAAGGGCAGTATCCGCAAGTCCCTTTCGGGCACCGTGGGTTGAGATGAAGTATTCCAAAATGGACAGCCCTTCCTTAAAGTTGGAGAGGATAGGGTTTTCAATAATTTCCCCGCCCCCTGCCGTGGATTTCTTGGGCTTGGCCATCAATCCACGCATACCGGTCAATTGGCGTATCTGCTCCTTTGAGCCCCGCGCCCCGGAATCCAACATCATGTATACGGAATTAAAGCCCTGTTGATCCTCACGAATACGCTTCATCGCCAGTTCCGTAAGCATGGCATTGGTAGAGGTCCAAACATCGATTACCTGGTTGTACCGTTCATTGTTAGTAATAAGTCCCATGTTGTAGTTGGCCATAATACCGTCTACCTGACCGTTGGCCTCCCCGATCATTTCATGTTTTTCCTGGGGGATGATGATATCGCCCAAGCTAAAGGAAAGACCGCCCTTGAAGGCAAACTCATATCCCATGGTCTTGATCTTGTCCAAGAACTCGGCAGTAGTAGGTACATCCGTCACCGCAAGGATTTTTCCAATAATATCCCGTAAAGCTTTCTTATTAAGTACGGTGTTTACATAACCGGCCTGCTCTGGAACCTCCATATTGAAGAGGACCCTGCCCACCGTGGTCTCCACAATTTGGTTCACTAATAGGCCTTCTTCATTGAAATCCTTGGTTCTTACTTTGATTCCGGCATTCAAATCGATTATTCCCTCGTTAAAGGCAATCTCCACCTCTTCATCGGAATAGAACGTAAGCCCCTCCCCTTTTACAGGTACTTCTGGGGTAGATTTCCGCTCCTTGGTCATGTAGTACAATCCTAAAACCATATCCTGTGAAGGCACCGTAATGGGAGATCCATTGGCCGGATTTAATATATTATGGGAAGCCAACATCAATAGTTGGGCCTCCAATATGGCCTCCGGTCCCAAAGGCAAATGAACGGCCATTTGATCACCGTCAAAATCCGCATTAAAGGCAGTACATACCAGCGGATGTAGGCGAATGGCCTTTCCTTCTATCAATTTGGGTTGAAACGCCTGTATTCCCAGCCTATGCAAAGTAGGGGCCCGGTTCAATAGTACAGGATGCCCCTTAAGCACATTTTCAAGAATATCCCAAACTACGGGTTCCTTTTTGTCAATAATCTTCTTTGCAGATTTGACCGTCTTTACAATTCCCCTTTCGATCAGTTTGCGGATCACAAAAGGCTTGTATAGCTCTGCGGCCATATCCTTGGGCAAGCCACATTCATACAATTTCATTTCCGGCCCTACTACGATTACCGAACGTGCGGAATAATCCACCCTTTTTCCCAAAAGGTTTTGGCGGAAACGTCCTTGTTTGCCCTTTAAGGAATCGGATAGCGACTTTAACGGACGGTTGGACTCCGTCTTCACCGCCGATGCCTTTCTGGTATTGTCAAAAAGGGAATCCACCGCTTCTTGGAGCATGCGTTTCTCGTTCCTAAGGATTACCTCAGGGGCCTTGATTTCCACCAATCTTTTTAATCGGTTGTTCCGGATGATTACCCTCCTGTACAAATCATTAAGGTCCGAAGTAGCAAAACGGCCACCGTCCAAGGGCACTAAAGGCCTTAGTTCTGGCGGAATAACCGGGATAACCTTCATAATCATCCATTCTGGGCGGTTTTCCCTGTTGTCCTGGGATTCCCGCAGGGCCTCAACCACTTGTAGCCTTTTCAACGCTTCTGTCTTGCGTTGCTTTGAGGTTTCCGTATTGGCTTTATGACGCAACTCAAAAGACAATTCCCTAAGATCTATGCGTGCCAGAAGATCGATTAGGCATTCCGCACCCATTTTTGCAATAAACTTGTTGGGGTCGGAATCCTCTAAATATTGATTCTCTTGTGGGATGGATTCAATGATGTTCAAATATTCCTCCTCGGTAAGGAAGTCCATTTTCTGGATTTCCTCGCCCTCCGGCCCTTTGGCCACACCAGGCTGTATGACCACATACCTTTCATAATAGATGATCATATCCAATTTCTTGGAAGGAAGCCCTAAGAGGTAACCAATCTTGTTGGGTAGTGAACGAAAGTACCAGATATGTGCAACAGGAACCACAAGGTTAATGTGGCCCACCCTGTCTCTACGGACTTTTTTCTCGGTAACTTCCACACCACAACGGTCACAGACTATACCGCGGTAGCGGATACGCTTATATTTACCACAAGCACATTCGTAGTCCTTTACAGGACCAAAGATACGCTCGCAAAAGAGGCCGTCCCTTTCCGGCTTGTGCGTCCTATAGTTAATGGTTTCCGGCTTAAGGACTTCTCCCCTGGACTCGGCCAAAATAGCTTCTGGCGAAGCCAATCCTATGGAAATCTTATTAAACCTTTTTACTGGATTATTATCTTTTATTCTAGCCATGATAACTGGTGGTACTAAATTAAAATGTGTGTTTTAAATCGTTGAATCGATTTTTTGTTATTCCTCCAATCGGATATCGAGGCCCAAACCTTTCAATTCGTGCATCAATACATTAAAGGATTCCGGCAGTCCGGGTTCCGGCATGGTCTCTCCCTTGACAATGGATTCATAGGTCTTGGCCCTTCCGATAACATCATCGGATTTAACGGTCAATATTTCCCGAAGGGTAGAAGAAGCACCATAGGCTTCCAATGCCCAGACTTCCATTTCCCCAAAACGTTGCCCCCCAAATTGGGCCTTACCACCCAAGGGTTGTTGGGTAATCAAGGAGTACGGACCAATGGATCGCGCATGCATCTTATCGTCTACCATGTGGCCCAACTTCAGCATATAGATAACTCCAACAGTGGCAGGTTGATCAAAACGTTGCCCTGTGCCCCCGTCATAAAGATAGGTATGGCCAAATCTTGGGATACCCGCCTCGTCCGTATACGCATTGATTTCGTCCAAGGTAGCCCCATCAAAAATGGGTGTTGCATATTTTTTCCCCAACTTAAGGCCAGCCCATCCCAAAACGGTCTCATAAATCTGACCGATGTTCATCCGTGAAGGCACGCCAAGTGGATTCAATACAATGTCCACAGGGGTACCATCCTCAAGGAAGGGCATATCTTCCTGACGCACAATACGCGAGACGATACCTTTGTTCCCATGGCGCCCGGCCATCTTATCGCCTACTTTCAATTTACGCTTTTTGGCAATATACACCTTGGCCAGCTTCATGATCCCGGCAGGCAGTTCGTCCCCTACGGAAATGGTAAATTTATCCCTCCGCAGGTTTCCCTGAAGATCGTTCAACTTGATCTTATAGTTGTGCAACAGATCCGCAACGGAGCTATTGGTATCCTTGTCGGTAGTCCAGCTTCCACTTACCAAGTGGGCAAAATCATCTACCGAGTTAAGCATCTTAATGGTGTATTTCTTGCCCTTGGGCAGTACCTCTTCGCCCAAATCGTTCAGTACGCCCTGGGATGTTTTTCCACCGACAAGGGAGAATAGTTTTTCGATCAAAACATCCTTAAGCTGCTGGAATTTCACCTCGTATTCCATCTCCAGGTTGGAAATGGCCTCCTTATCCTCGGAACGTTTTCTCTTGTCCTTGATAGAACGTGAAAACAGTTTTTTATCAATGACCACACCGGTCAAGGATGGAGAGGCCTTTAGAGAGGCATCTTTTACGTCACCAGCTTTATCTCCAAAGATGGCACGGAGCAATTTCTCTTCCGGCGTAGGATCTGATTCACCTTTTGGCGTAATCTTACCTATGAGGATATCCCCAGGTTTTACCTCGGCCCCAATGCGGATCATACCGTTCTCGTCCAAATCTTTGGTGGCTTCCTCGGATACATTGGGAATATCATGGGTAAGCTCCTCCGCGCCTAATTTAGTATCCCTGACTTCCAAGGAATACTCGTCCACATGAATGGAAGTAAAGATGTCTTCACGTACCACCTTTTCCGAAATCACGATGGCATCCTCAAAGTTATAACCTTTCCAAGGCATAAAGGCAACGGTAAGGTTTCTCCCTAAGGCCAACTCCCCATTTTCCGTGGCATAACCCTCGCAAAGCACCTGTCCCTTTTTCACCTTGTCCCCTTTACGTACAATGGGCTTTAGATTAATGCTCGTACCCTGGTTGGTTTTACGGAACTTGACCAATCCGTAGGTCTTTTCGTCCTCTTCAAAACTTACCAATCGGTCCGCATCGCTCCGGATATACTTTATGGTAATCTTTTCTGCATCTACATACTCTATGACCCCATCGCCCTCGGCATTGATCAGCACCCTGGAATCAGAGGCTACCTGGCGTTCCAGTCCGGTTCCTACTATAGGGGATTGCGGTTTTAACAGGGGAACGGCTTGGCGCATCATATTGGAGCCCATCAAGGCCCTGTTGGCATCATCATGCTCCAAAAACGGGATAAGCGAGGCCGAGATGGATGCAATCTGATTGGGTGCAACATCCGTGTAGTTGACTTCCGATGGATCCACTACGGGAAAATCCCCCTCTTCGCGGGCAATCACCTTTTCGCTTTCAATTTCACCATCTCCCTTCATAGGTATATTGGCCTGGGCAATTTTCATACCTTCCTCCTCCTCGGCACTCAAATAGCTGAATTCCTTAGTATTTACCTTGCCGCCCTCTACTTTTCGATAAGGAGTTTCCAGAAAACCCATAGGGTTTACTTTGGCAAATACGGAAAGAGAGGATATTAAGCCGATATTTGGTCCTTCCGGAGTCTCAATGGGGCAAAGTCTTCCGTAATGCGTATAGTGTACATCACGGACTTCAAAGCCCGCCCTTTCCCTGGAAAGTCCGCCAGGTCCCAATGCGGAAAGTCTTCTTTTGTGCGTAATCTCCGCCAAGGGATTGGTCTGATCCATAAATTGGGACAACTGGTTGGTCCCAAAGAAGGAATTGATTACGGATGACAACGTTTTGGCATTGATCAAATCAATAGGTGTAAAGACCTCATTGTCACGTACGTTCATACGTTCCCTTATGGTACGTGCCATACGGGCCAGTCCCACCCCAAATTGGGAGGAAAGCTGTTCCCCAACTGTACGCACCCTCCTGTTGGAAAGGTGATCTATATCATCGATCTCCGCCTTGGAGTTGATCAACTCTATCAAGTATTTGATAATGGTAATGATATCATCCTTGGTGAGCACCTGTTTGTCCATTCCGATATCCAGACCCAATTTTTTATTCATTCGGTACCGGCCTACCTCGCCCAGATTATAACGCTGATCGGAAAAGAACAACTTGTCTATGATGCCTCTTGCCGTCTCCTCGTCCGGTGGTTCCGCATTCCGAAGTTGGCGATAGATATGTTCCACCGCTTCTTTTTCGGAATTAGTGGGATCCTTTTGCAGGGTATTGTGGATAATGGCATAATCTGATTGG
The DNA here is from genome assembly GCA_039819225.1 of Bacteroidota bacterium. Taxonomy (GTDB): domain Bacteria; phylum Bacteroidota; class Bacteroidia; order Flavobacteriales; family Flavobacteriaceae; genus Ulvibacterium. The sequence goes on from JBCBSN010000078.1 coordinate 9,454, forward strand.
GCATTGTTCTCCTTGTGAAGCAGGATCGTTTTCACATCGGTCTCCAATATCTCTTCAATATGCTCTTTTTCGAGCACCGTATCCCGATCCAGTACAATTTCATTTCGCTCAATGGAGACCACTTCCCCGGTATCCTCATCCACAAAATCCTCATGCCAGGTGTTCAAAACCCTTGCGGCCAGTTTACGGCCCAATACTTTTTTAAGTCCCGCTTTGGAAACCTTTATTTCCTCGGACAGGTCAAAAATTTCCAGGATATCCTTATCACGCTCAAAACCAATAGCCCTGAACAATGTTGTTACCGGTAATTTCTTTTTTCTATCGATATAGGCATACATGACCCCATTGATATCGGTAGCAAATTCTATCCAGGAACCCTTGAATGGAATGACCCTGGCAGAATACAATTTGGTGCCATTGGCATGGAATGACTGTCCAAAGAAAACACCTGGAGATCTATGTAATTGGGAAACGACCACTCGTTCCGCGCCATTGATCACAAAGGTACCGCTGGGGGTCATATATGGAATGGTCCCCAGATATACGTCTTGTACAATGGTCTCAAAATCCTCATGTTCCGGGTCGGTACAGTATAATTTTAACCTCGCCTTAAGGGGAACGCTGTACGTAAGTCCCCTTTCAATACATTCTTGGATGGAATATCTTGGCGGATCTATGAAGTAATCCAAAAATTCCAGCACAAACTGGTTTCTGGTATCCGTGATGGGGAAGTTCTCCATAAAGGTATTATATAGACCTTCGTTTCCCCTTTCATCGGATTTGGTCTCCAATTGGAAAAAATCTTGAAACGATTTTATCTGAATGTCCAAGAAATCCGGATAGTCCGGGGTGTTCTTAGCGGATGCGAAATTTATTCTTTCAGTTTGTTGTGTGAACATCTGTGGACAGTATTTTGAACGTGAATGTTATATGGGCGGTATACCTCTTCATATACCAAAAAGTATTATGTACAAAGAGGTTTAGGTCTAACCCCATCGGAACGGGAAAAGACCTAAACCATCATGTTTATGGTCAGCTTATACTATTTAAGCTCAACTTCTGCTCCTGCTTCTTCCAATGATTTTTTGATTCCTTCGGCTTCGTCTTTGGCTATCCCTTCCTTAACGGCTTTGGGTGCGCTATCCACGATTTCCTTAGCATCTTTTAATCCAAGTCCCGTTAATTCCTTGACTAGTTTTACAACAGCAAGTTTGGAACCTCCCGGAGCTTTAAGGATAACATCGAATTCGGTTTTCTCCTCAGCCGCTTCGGCCTCACCACCACCTGCGGCTCCACCTCCGGCTACGGCTACCGCTGCAGCCGCGGGCTCAATACCGTATTCCTCTTTTAATATATCGGCCAACTCATTTACCTCTTTTACGGTAAGGTTTACCAATTGTTCTGCGAAATCTTTTAAATCTGCCATTTTCTATCGTTTAATACAATTTTAAAATATACTTAGTTTAGTGTGTGTTTACTCTTTTTCCGAAAGGGTCTTAAGGATACCCGCCAATTTGCCTCCTCCGGACTTAAGACCGGAAATAACGTTCTTGGCCGGAGATTGCAACAGTGCAATGATATCCCCGATAATCTCCTCTTTGGATTTAATGCTTACCAGGGTATCCAACTTATCGTCCCCGATAAAAATAGCCTCTTCGATAAAAGCTCCCTTCAGCAAGGGCCGATCCGACTTTTTCCTGAAGTTCTTAATCAATTTGGCCGGGCCGTTGCCAGTCTCGGAAAACATTAGGGAGGTATTTCCCTTAAGAACTTCCGGAAGTTCCCCGAATTCCTTGTCGGAAGCTTCCATTGCCTTGGCAAGCAAGGTGTTCTTAACCACGGAAAGCTTAACATTCGCCTTAAAACAGGCCCTCCTTAAATCAGAGGTCGCAGAGGCGTTCAGACCGGAGATATCCGCCAAATAAATGGTGGTGTTATCGGCCAGCTGTGTCGTAAGATCCTGTATTACCGTTGCTTTTTCTTCTCTTGTCATACTATTACTTTTTAAGTACCGGCGCTAAGCGGTTTTAGGATCTAATTGAATACTTGGGCTCATGGTACTGGACATATATACACTTTTCATGTATATCCCTTTTGCAGCGGTAGGCTTAAGCTTCACTAGGGTTTCCAACAGTTCCTTGGCGTTACCGGCAATTTTATCCGCGGGGAAGGAAGCCTTTCCTATCGCCGCGTGAACTATCCCGGTCTTATCTACCTTAAAGTCTATCTTACCGGCTTTTACCTCGGAAACTGCCTTGCCTATATCCATTGTTACGGTTCCCGTCTTAGGATTGGGCATAAGGCCTCTAGGCCCTAAAACCCGCCCCAAAGGACCAAGTTTTCCCATTACACTAGGCATGGTGATAATAACATCTACATCCGTCCACCCACCTTTGATCTTGTCCAAATATTCGTTAAGCCCCACAAAGTCCGCACCGGCCTCCTGGGCCTCTGCCTCCTTATCCGGGGTTACCAAGGCCAATACCTTTACATCTTTTCCCGTTCCATGTGGAAGGGTAACCACGCCCCGTACCATTTGGTTGGCCTTCCTAGGGTCTACCCCCAAACGGACCGCCAAATCAACGGATGCATCAAACTTTGTATTGGTAATCTCTTTTACCAAAGCGGCCGCCTCATCTACAGAATAGAGTTTTTCCCTATCTATTTTGGCATGGGCCTCTTTTTGTTTTTTTGTCAACTTTGCCATTTGTAACGTGCTTTAACGATTTTAAAAGGGTCTTTTCCCGGAAACCTTAAGGCCCATGGAACGTGCCGTACCGGCCACCATGCTCATGGCAGATTCTACCGTAAACGCATTGAGATCCACCATTTTGTCCTCGGCAATTACCTTTACCTGATCCCAGGAAACATTACCTGATTTAACTCGGTTAGGTTCGCCAGATCCCTTTTTAATCTTAGCTGCTTCCAAAAGCTGAACTGCTGCCGGCGGTGTCTTTACGACAAAATCAAACGATTTGTCTTTATATACGGTGATAACAACGGGCAGTACCTTGCCCTGTTTGTCCTGCGTCCTAGCATTGAACTGCTTACAGAACTCCATAATGTTAACACCGGCAGCGCCTAAGGCGGGTCCAACCGGTGGCGATGGATTCGCAGCACCTCCCCTAACTTGTAGTTTAACTACTTTACCTACTTCTTTTGCCATTATTTATTAATTGAAATGAAAGTGTGTTCATGGGAAGCAACACAACTTTAACTATGTAACACTATTTTTCGATTATCCGGAGTCTCAACTCCAAAAATGTTCCTATATCTTTTCTACCTGCATATAACTAAGTTCCAATGGTGTTTTTCTACCAAAGATTTTCACCATGACCTCCAGTTTACGCTTTTCTTCGTTTATCTTTTCGACGGTACCGTTGAAGCCGTTAAAGGGTCCATCGATGACCTTTACGGTCTCTCCATGTATAAATGGAATGGCCACGCTATCCGTATTCACGGCCAATTCATCTACTTTGCCCAACATTCTGTTGACCTCGGTCTTGCGAAGAGGCACGGGATCACCCCCTTTAGTCTCTCCCAAAAATCCGATAACGTTGGTTATAGATCGTATAATATGGATCATCTCGCCTCCCAAATTGGCCTTGATCATAATGTAACCTGGAAAATATACGCGCTCCTTATTGATTTTTTTTCCGTTCCGGATTTGGATGACCTTCTCTGTAGGCACAAGTACATCCTCCAAATAATCGGCAAAACCGTGACGCTCCACTTCACTTTCGATATACCCCTTAATCTTATTTTCCTGGCCGCTGACCGCCCGGACCACATACCATTTTTTCTCCAGTACTTCAGACATAGCGCCCACTTAATTTAGAATGTTGTTAAAATACAATTGAATCAATTTACTGAAAACGGTATCAACACCCCATGTTGCCAAAGCGAAAAGGATGGAAAAAACGGCCACTACAACCATTAGATTGGAAGATTCGGCCCTTGGGGGCAAGGTAACATTGTTCCGCAGTTCTTCTATGGATTCCTTAATGTACGTAATCATATCATTCCTTATTTTCCAGAATGCCCCAAAACTGTCGAAGCACTTTCAGGTATTCCTACTTCAAGGCCCATACCATTCTTGGTTGACCAGGTTATGACGCTTGCGCATCCTTACCAATGTGGAAGGAGGGACTTCCTTTGCTTCGACTAGGCCCTAGGGATAGGCACTTCGCCCGGAACAAACTTTTCCGATGCGCGACTCCCTCTTCCAACACTTCGTTTACTTAGTTCAGCACGGGAGGAGAGACTTCCCTCCCTTCGCTCGGGACAGGCTTCTCGCCTCACAGGCTTGGTTCATTATATTCAGCACGGGAGGAGAGACTCGAACTCCCGACACCTGGTTTTGGAGACCAGTGCTCTACCAACTGAGCTACACCCGTTTTTGTGCTGCTCTACCTCCCGATAGCTATCGGGAGAGCTACACCCGTATATAATTGCAGGGAAAGGTGTCCCGCAGGAGCGGGACACCCTTTATGCAATTGTAATCTATCTAATTTATTAATCCAAAATCTTGGTCACCTGTCCAGCACCAACGGTCCTTCCTCCTTCACGGATAGCAAAACGAAGACCAACGCTCAAGGCAATGGCTTGAATCAAATCTACCGTAATGGTTAAGTTATCCCCAGGCATCACCATTTCCACTCCATCAGGAAGAACAATGTTCCCGGTAACATCCGTGGTCCTTACATAAAACTGGGGACGATAATTGTTATGGAAAGGCGTATGACGGCCACCTTCTTCTTTTTTTAAGATATATACCTCTGCCTCAAATTTGGCATGTGGCTTTACGGAACCTGGCTTACAAATTACCATACCTCTTTTGATATCGGATTTTTCGATACCCCTTAGAAGAATACCCACATTATCGCCAGCTTCCCCGCGATCCAAGATTTTACGGAACATTTCGACCCCTGTGATAGTAGAGGACAATTTTTCGGCACCCATACCAATGATATCAACGGCATCACCAGTATTGGCAACCCCTGTCTCTATACGGCCCGTAGCTACCGTACCACGACCTGTAATCGTAAATACATCTTCAACAGGCATCAAGAAATCCTTGTCCACATCACGCTTGGGAAGCTCGATCCATGTATCTACCGCCTCCATCAACTCCATTATGGTATCTACCCATTTTTGCTCACCGTTAAGTGCACCCAAAGCAGAACCGGCAATAACAGGTCCATTGTCACCATCATACTCATAGAAAGAAAGCAATTCCCTTACTTCCATTTCAACAAGTTCGATAAGCTCGTCGTCATCCACCATGTCCACTTTGTTCATGAAGACAACGATTCTAGGAATACCTACCTGGCGCCCCAAAAGAATGTGCTCCCTGGTTTGTGGCATAGGGCCATCTGTAGCGGCCACGACCAAAATGGCACCATCCATTTGGGCGGCTCCCGTAACCATATTCTTCACATAATCCGCGTGACCAGGGCAGTCAACATGGGCATAATGACGATTGGCCGTTTGATATTCCACGTGGGATGTGTTGATTGTGATACCCCTTTCCTTTTCCTCCGGAGCATTGTCAATAGAGTCGAAGCTACGTATTTCAGATAGACCCGCATTGGCCAAAACTGTAGTAATAGCCGCGGTCAAAGTGGTTTTACCGTGATCAACATGTCCAATCGTACCTATATTTAAGTGCGGTTTGGAACGATCAAAAGTTTCCTTTGCCATTTTTAGTGAATTTAATCTTAGTTATATATTAATGTACAGTTCTAGTTTTTAGGCTCCATCATATCGTGTATGATGTTCCTATAGATATCGGCATCTTTATGACACAGGTAGAAAAAGCCACCTATCGCCAACGCCCTCTAATATTACAATCATTTCAGAGCCAACGACGAGATTTGAACTCGTGACCTCTTCCTTACCAAGGAAACGCTCTACCCCTGAGCTACGTCGGCTTTTTGAGGTTTCGGGCCCGTTAGAGGGCTGGTTCAAGGTTTCTTAACCTTAAGAAACCACAAACGCTAACTCAGTTTTGAGCGGGAGACCGGGTTCGAACCGGCGACATTCAGCTTGGAAGGCTGACGCTCTACCAACTGAGCTACTCCCGCAATAAAAATCAATATTTTAATATAGCGAAAATTTCCATTGGAATCCTTTGAGCGTCTAACGCTCCCCGCCCGAACGTGCCATTCGGTGCGGGCGGGTACCAACTGAGCTATTCCCGCTAATCTTCAATAAACACCAAAGAACAAATCCCAAACTCCAAAAAATCGGAAATAACGCATTGGAATTTGAGTATGTTATCAAAACGTGGGGAGAGCAGGATTCGAACCTGCGAAGACATAGTCAGCAGATTTACAGTCTGCCCTCGTTGGCCGCTTGAGTATCTCCCCTATCCAATTTCAGTGACCTTCCGAGCCGATGGAGGGACTCGAACCCACGACCTGCTGATTACAAATCAGCTGCTCTAGCCAGCTGAGCTACATCGGCATTTTTCCCACTTTTTTGCAAAAAAAAGTCCGCTATTTCTAACGGACTGCAAATGTATATATTTATTTGTTTAATCAAAATTAATTTTGGAAAATTTTAATCAGCCATAAACCCTTGTCTTTTCTTTCTTTTTTATCAATTTTCTTTCCAAGGATCTGCAGGCAGAATCTACTGCTTCCTCAAAGGACTTACACTGTTTTTTTACCACAAAATTATCCTTTGCCACATGAAGTTTTACCTCCACCACCTTGTTCTCCTTGGCACTCGTATTTTCCAATTTTAAAAACACATCGCAACGAATTACCTTATCATAAAACGTTTCCAATTTGTCCATCCTTTTTTGAATAAACCGGACGAGTTCTCCCTTCGCATTAAAATTTACATATTGGGTGTTGACTTTCATAGGCTGAGGTTTACCATTAATACGTTTTCCAAAAACTGAAGCTTGCTACTTTTTGCCCCTTGGGTGGGCGGCCAAGTGAACCCTTTTTAGTTCGGCAATACTATTGTGGGTGTACACTTGCGTGGAAGCTAAGCTTGAATGCCCCAACAATTCCTTTACTGAGTTAAGATCCGCACCTTTATTGATAAGATGTGTTGCGAAAGTGTGTCTTAAGATATGGGGACTTCTTTTGACCTTTGAGGACA
>JBCBSN010000079.1:0-16465 GCA_039819225.1 Bacteroidota bacterium
CTCAAATCTGAGAACCATACCAGTATAAGAAAACTTTTGTCCGAGGTTTTTAGTCCGGTGAACATTAAGCTCAAAAACGCTATTGAGAATAACCTCTATAACAATCTAAGTATCCATGAGCTAGCGTACCTGTGCCATATGAGTCTTTCTACATTTAAGCGGACTTTTAAAAAAACCTTTGGGGATACCCCTGCCCGTTACATCAAAAACCGAAAATTGGTTGCTGCGGAAAGACGAATAACTACTACCAAGGATAGTATTACGGACATTGCCTTTTCCTTGGGTTTTGAGGACCTAAGTACCTTTTCTACGGTTTTTCAGAAAAAGTATGGCCTTTCCCCTTCCAAATATAGGTTGGCCCAAAAGCACAACTTAAAGACCTCTTTTGGAAAGTAATTGGTCTGTGATGCCTTTACTTTTGTGTCATTGTTATAGGGAAATTCGTAGACCCAATTCTACGCCCTAACAATTCTATTTTTTGTCTTAAAAAACTAATCCTTATGGCACACAAAAGATTTGATATCCAAAAAGAAATAAATATTGATGCTCCTGCAGAAAAGTTGTGGGAAATGGTAGGCCCGGGATTTGTAGAGGTATACCAATGGTCCTCAAACGTGGATTTTGCCAAGGGGCAAGGGAACTCCCCATTTCCTGGGGCCGTATGTGACGAACGTTTCTGTGAGCTTAATGTAAATGGCTTTAGCAATATAAGCGAAAAATTAACTTCCTATAACGAAGAAAAGATGAGTTTGGGCTATGTGGTAAACAAAGGTATGCCCGCTTTTATCCATAAAGCGGCGAATGAATGGTCCGTGGTTCCCGTTGGACATCATCGATCAAAATTGGTGATGAAGGCCACTTTCGAATTAACGGGGATTATGGGCCTCCTAATGAAGGGTATAATGCAAAGGAAAATGGGGAAAACCCTGGAAACCGTTTTGAAAGATGCCAAGGTTTATGCTGAAACAGGACAGGTATCCGAGGCAAAACGGAAACGCATTCGTGAGCTTGAAAAAAAAGTGGCAGTGTAAATCAAAATTAGTGGTATACCCTTACGCCAGCTAATCGTTCATTTGGGGGATCCAATCAATAGTATCTCTTTTCTAGTTCCCTAATCGGAGGAGATTCTATGCCCACTACGGTAACTTTCCGAATCTACTTCTTGGATTCGGCATTTTTCAAAAACAATTTTGGGATAGTTCTTCTTGGCCCATTCACTCAATAGTTTTAGCGCGGGCAACAAATCGGTTCCTGTATGGGTTAAGGAGTACTCCACCCGAGGCGGAATCTCCGGGAAAGATTGTCTTTCGATCAAACCGTCGTGTTCCAGCTCTTTCAACTGACTTACCAGTACTTTTTTGGAAATTGTAGGGACCAAGGTATTGAGCATACCAAAACGCAGTGGACCATTGGACAATAAATAGAGGATAATGGGTTTCCATTTGTTGCCGATACAATTCATGGTATGCACAAGGGTACAGGAATTGGGATTGTCTATATACTTTCTGGGCATAGGTTACTTTTGGGTTACCACTTTTTTTGATGAACGGACCACAACTGGTTTCAATTTTATACTATTATTAGTTTCTTTGCGAAACAAATATATGAAAATTGTAGGATGAAGAACGTATTTATCATTAACGGTCATCAGAAATATCCTTTTTCCGAGGGTAGACTTAACGCCAGTTTAACCGAAAAAGCAGAAAATTTTTTTATCGAAAAAGGTTATGAGGTACGGAAGACGACCATGGAGGACCACTATACGGTAGACCAAGAGATTGAAAAGTTTAAATGGGCCGATGTGGTTTTTTTTCAGACACCTCTGAACTGGATGGGCGTTAGTTGGTCTTTCAAGAAATACATTGATGCGGTTTTTTCCATGGGAATGATGGGAGAACTTTCCTATGGGGATGGCCGAACTAAAACCGATCCAAAGAAGAATTATGGCCTTGGTGGAAAGTTGAAAGGTAAATACATGATATCAGTAACTGCAAATGCGCCCAAAGAGGCCTTTAATGATCCTGAAGAACAATTTTTTAATGGCCTAAGTGAGGATGACCTTTTGCGACCCATGCACTTAAATTTTAAATGGTTTGGCCTTGAACACATGCCTACTTTTATGGCTTACGACGTAATGAAAAACCCGGAGATAAAGAACGACTTCCTCCGTTTTGAGCGGCATTTACAAAATCACTTTTAAATCGGAAATCATGACAAGACCCACACCAAAGCATACAGCACCGGAATTGAGTTTTCCGGTATTGGACGGAAGCCAATGGAATCTAAGTGAACAAACTCCCAAGAGTTTTACCTTGCTTGTTTTCTATCGTGGATTGCATTGTCCTGTCTGCAAAAAATACCTAATGCAACTAGAAGAGCTACTTCCCGATTTTAAAGAAAAAGAGGTTAATGTGGTTGCCGTTAGTATGGATTCTGAAAAAAGGGCACGGTTGTCCCGAAAGGATTGGCAACTTCAAAAGCTTACACTTGGCTATCAGCTGGATTTGGAAACAGCCCAAAAATGGGGGCTGTATATAAGTGCAGCGGTCAAAGATGGGGAACCGGACGTTTTTAGCGAACCTGGCCTCTTTTTGATAGACCCTACCAATACGGTGTATTATTCCTCCATGAATAGCAATCCTTGGGGCAGGCCCTATCTTCCTTCTTTTGTAAAAGCGGTGGATTATATCGTTGCATCCGGATATCCTGCTAGAGGAGAAGTACTTTATTAAAAGAATCGAAAACCTGAGGAAATAAACCGGTACCAAAAAAATAGATTCGGATAATCCAAAATTAGATTTGGAAAAGAACACCTTGTCGTATTTGCCCAATTTTGTATTGTAACTAAAAAAGCAATAAAAAAATGAGCAAAACAGCAATAATTACTGGAGGTAGTCGTGGATTGGGCAGGGATATGGCCTTAAATCTGGCGAAGAACGGGGTAGATGTTATCTTTTCCTATCACAGCAATGAAGAAAAAGCTAAATCGCTTATCTCCGAAATTGAGTCCCGAGGGCAAAAAGCCAGTGCTTTCCCATTTGATGCCAACGACTACAAAAGCGGCCAGGAGTTCATTGGAATGGCTACCAAGTACTTAGAGAAGGAAAAAGGGAATCCCAACTTCGATTTTCTGATCAACAATGCCGGTACCGGTACGTTCAATATGATCGCGAATACCACCGAGGAACAGTTTGATGAGATGATGAACGTTCACCTAAAAAGTGTTTATTTCTTCACCCAGGCGGCCTTGCCCTATCTTAACGATTCCGGGCGTATCATTAATATATCCAGTGGTTTGGCCCGGTTTAGCTTGCCCGGAATGTCGGCCTACGCTATTATGAAGGGTGGTATAGAAGTGTTTACACGCTATTTGGCCAAGGAACTGGGGGAACGTAAGATTACGGCCAATGTGGTGGCCCCGGGGGCCATCGCTACCGACTTTGCCGGGGGAAGCAATAAAGATGAACAGAAGGCATCGGTCATTTCCAGTATCACGGCCTTGGGTCGTGTAGGTGAGGCCGAGGACATAGGGGGTGTAATTGCCTTTCTGTGCTCGGAAAAGGCCGGTTGGGTCAACGGACAACGTATTGAGGTTTCGGGCGGAATGTTGGTATAATTTTTATAAATTAAGGCCATGTCCGAGTTGAAACATTTTAAGAAAGTTGGTGATTATCATAAATATGTAGGTATTGAGGCACCTGAACATCCATTGATCAGTCTGTTGGATTATAGTCGAATACAGTATCCGCAAACCGCTAATGGATTAAAATGGCGGCAAGATTATTACGGCATAGGACTTAAACGGGACATTCCGTATAAGCTCTTTTACGGCCAGCAGGAATATGATTTTGATGAAGGATTAATGACCTTCATTGCCCCAAATCAGGTAATGAGCATGGCCGGTAACCCCAACATGGTCCATAGACCTTCGGGCTGGTTATTGCTGGTTCATCCGGATTTTCTGTGGAACACCCCTCTGGCAAAGCAAATAAACAACTATGGTTTTTTTGGATACCATGTGAGCGAAGCCCTTTTCCTTTCGGAAAAGGAAGAGCGGATGATAGGTGATATTTTGCTGCATATCCAACGCGAATACAAATCGAACATCGATCGGTTTAGCCAGAAGATCATTATCTCGCAATTGGAAGTATTGCTTAGCTACGCAGAGCGTTTCTACGAGCGGCAATTCATCACCCGAAAAATATCCAGCCATCAGCTTTTACATCATTTGGAGGAGGTGCTGGCCACGTACTTTAAGGATGGAAACCTAATTGACAGAGGGCTGCCCACCGTCCAATGGGTGGCCGATCGCTTACATCGTTCCCCCAATTATTTGAGCGGTGTGCTAAAATCACTCACCGGGCAAAGTACCCAACAGCACATTCATAACAAATTGATCGATAAGGCCAAGGAGGAATTATCCACCTCTCCACAGTCGGTCAGTGAAATTGCCTACAATTTAGGGTTTGAGCATCCTTCCTCCTTCAACAAACTCTTTAAAAACAAAACCGAGATGTCGCCGTTGGAGTTTCGAAAAAGGTTTAATTAAGTAAGACATCTGTTAACACAAGACCCAACAACATATTTTCCTATCCGGTTTTAGGCAAGGAGCGTCCTTTAAAATAGGCATAAAAGCTTAGGATAATAGCAGCGGAAGAAACTAAGGTCATCACTGTTCCAGGGACAAAATTTACATAGCCTCCCAGATCCATGAACAGGAAATAGCCCAAATCTGCCAACCCCCCTGTAATAGCCGCAAGAAATATGGCGTTTTTGCTCCCTTTCCAAATAAAGAAAGCGGAAATAAGGGTAACCAATCCAATCCAGAACAGGTTAAAACCGTGTTGCCCAATAATGGCCCCGGCCGCTTTGGGATATTCCATGCTGAGGGAGGTGGGATCTACCGCATCCGCAATACCCGCTACGGAGGCAGAGATGTCCCCGGAAACAATAAAATTCATGGTAATTACGCCGGCAAAAATGTGCACGGCTCCCCAAACGATCCAAAGAACGGCAGATACTTTTAATAACACACTTAAATTTTTCATTCTTATTTTATTTTAACATGGAAGGGTTTCTTAAAATAGTTCCGGCATAAAGGAAGATGGCCGTAACAATGCCCAATGAAGGGGCAGGAGGCAAACCTTGCTCTACGTGGGTGCCGGCCACTACTTCCGCTACAATTGCACCTCCAATAAAGGAACACAGTAAATAGAAACCGAGTTTTTGTGTTTTCGGAATCCAATAAAGAGCGAGTAAGATCAGTTCCAGTACACCTACGAAAACAAGCTTATCTCCCCAATTCTGAATTTTGGCCATTCTCTCCACAATATCCGCTTCACGTATTACCTTCAATGCGCCCGCAATGAATATTTGGATACTGAATACCATAGAAAGAGCGTACCCCGAAATTCTTTGCCATCTGGGAATACCTGTTTCGTGAAATTTTGCCATGAAGAGGTACGGGTTCGATTATATGGCAAACATAAGATATTGTAATTCTTTAGAGCTTAATGTAGATTAAGAAATGACAATGATGGTTACTGTCATTTCAGAACTATCCGAAAGCTAGACCCAAGACCGCTATGCTTCAAGAGATTAGAACCTGGACTTTTTGATTTATAGTATTTTAAAAATTTCCAACCTGTAAAATCGGGCATTTTGGCCAAAAAGATAATTTTTTGGATTCCACCCGTTTCAAAAAGCCAAAAATTTGTAATATACTGATTTTCATTAGTTTAATTTCCATATTCTAGCAGTGAAACGGTCTAGTTTCAAAAGTTTCGGATAGCTATGCTGTCATTTTTTAAAGTGTATCCTTTTCACTGCGGAAAGGGCCTCCGGGGTGATCCCCAGGTAGGAAGCGATCATCTTTTGAGGTACACGTTGCACAATGTCGGGATAAGTAGTAATAAAATGTTCGTAGCGTTCCATGGCAGGGGCACTCATGAGCATTATGATGCGTTTTTGAAGGACTTCCATGCGATTGATGAGTTTATGGACTTCCGTAATGGCGCTTACATCCTTTTCGCTTTGTAGTATTTCCGAGTCCTCAATGGCATCGATAAACAATTCACAGGGACGATTTGGTGGCACGCTGTCCCCAATGATCCAATTTTCCGGTGCAAACATATAAATATGTTCCTTACCCTTTTCATCAATGGCGTAGCTCCGCAACAGACCGGACTCCACATGATATACTTTGCTGTGCAAGTCGCCTTTTCGTTGTAGAAGTTGTCCCTTTTTTATTTGAACTCTTTTCAAGGGGAAAGTACTATTTAAAGGTTACCCTTTTTGACAGAATACTGTTGTAGAGCTTTCAATACTACCTTTCCCCTTGGGGATATGGTATACCCATCTGGGAGGCTAATCGTCAGTCCCAAGTTCTTTAGTTTTCTTATGTTCGGTTTAAACCATTCTTTTTCATAACCTAGTCTTGTGGCATATTCGACGGCATATTTACCGGGATCCGCATCCACCATATCCAGGATTTTTAAAGTCCAATCCTTGACTTTTCCATGGTTATCATACCGTTTTAAGGTATTCAAGATAGTTGTCATCTCGCCTGGAGATATATTTGTGCGTTCCCTTAACTCAATTCTTGGGTCGGCACTTTCGCGTTTAAATCCTATCTTATAAATATGCCCTTTTTCCTTAAAGGCTAGCTCCTTGTCCAGTTCCTCACGATGGGTATACCCCGCCAGCTTTATGTCTTCATCGGATATTTGATCATATGCAATGCTAGTAAGGGATGTAATCCGTAATTGCCCTACCGGAGTTAACAGTGTTCCCGATTCCCTGACCGAAGGCCGCGTCCACTTTCTAAAGGCGGTGTGGATTTCTCCTTTTTCTATCAAGCTCAAAAATCTTTTTTTGAAGAGCATATGTTTTTTGAAAAGTACAAGTGTCCCAAGTTGGTACGACTTTGTTCTTGTATCATCCGCTAAGATAGGGCTATCCGCTTAAAATGGAGCTTCTTTGCACTAAACTTGCCTTGGATTGTTCCCTTATAAAAAATCTGGGCATTATGGTTATAATCCGCGGAAAGTATATATCTTTGATAAGATTCCGCGTAAAAAGGGCATAGGTAACCGGAACGAACAAAATGGTTCATGTTACTTTCATTTCCACCTTTGGCGTTTTTGAAAACCGACATAAAATAGATATGGTGGATAATGACTTGACCATAGAAATACTCTTTGATTAGGCCCTAGATGCCCACTGATAGGGATAATCCTATCCTTCCCTTCTATTTTCACTTGGGAGTGCAGTATGCTTCGACTGCAATAGTTCACTTCACCGGACCAACGGCGACCATTAAAAAGGGAATCCTTAAAAAACCCCATTGCTCCTTGTTCCCAAAATAGCCAAAACCAATGAACATTCCTGAGACCATAATGATTCCTAATAGCCACATAGCCCAAAAAAATAACATCCATATTCCTTTTTAGGGGCAGGAACTGTACTTTTAAAATCAGAAAAATCAGAATAAACCCAAAATATTTTTCATATGGATGCTACACACAATGGTCAGGGCGATGCCAGCAAATGCCCATTCTTAAACGGAGAACTCAATCAGGCCGCAGGAGGGGGTACCACTAACCGAGATTGGTGGCCCAATTCCTTAAACCTTAATATTTTACGACAACATTCGGAATTGGCGGATCCCACGGATGAGGGATATGACTACGCAAAGGAATTTAAGTCGTTGGATTTGGCAGCGGTTAAAAAAGACCTTACTGACCTAATGACGGACAGTAAAGATTGGTGGCCTGCGGATTATGGGCATTACGGTCCCTTCTTTATCCGTATGGCATGGCATGCTGCGGGAACCTATCGTATTGCGGACGGCCGTGGCGGGGGAGGCACTGGGGCACAGCGTTTTGCGCCTCTTAACAGTTGGCCGGACAATGCCAACCTGGACAAAGCACGTTTGTTGCTTTGGCCCATTAAGCAGAAATACGGGAGGAAGATTTCCTGGGCCGATCTTTTGATCTTAGCAGGTAACGTGGCCCATGAGTCCATGGGGCTGCCCATGTACGGTTTTGCCGGGGGGCGTGAGGATATTTGGCAACCCGAGGAAGACATCTACTGGGGCTCCGAGGCAGAATGGTTGGGGAACAAGGCCCGCTATAATGAAAAGGGCGAACTGGAGAAGCAAATGGGCGCCGCCCACATGGGGTTGATTTATGTAAACCCCGAAGGGCCCAATGGCAATCCCGATCCGGTAGCGGCCGCCCATGATATCCGGGAAACTTTTGGACGTATGGCCATGAACGATTATGAGACCGTGGCACTTATAGCCGGGGGGCATACCTTTGGCAAAACGCACGGTGCGGCCAGTGATGGAGAATACGTAGAGGCAGAACCTGCCGGGGCTACCATAGAAATGCAGAGCATGGGCTGGAAGAACAATTTTGGTTCTGGAAAGGGGTCGGATACCATTACCAGTGGTTTGGAAGGGGCTTGGACGGATACCCCTATAAAATGGAGCCATAAATACTTGGAAAACCTATTTGGCTTTGAGTGGGAACTTACCCAAAGTCCGGCAGGGGCCAACCAGTGGCGCCCCAAGGATGGTGCCGGTGCCGGAACGGTTCCCGATGCCCATGACCCGGAAAAAAAGCACGCCCCATTTATGTTGACGACGGACCTCTCCCTAAGGATGGATCCGGCCTATGAAAAAATCTCAAGACACTTTTTGGAAAATCCGGAGGAGTTTAAGGAAGCGTATCAACATGCCTGGTTCAAGTTGACTCATAGGGATATGGGCCCCGTTTCCCGTTATTTAGGTGCGGAAGTACCCCAGGAAGAATTAATTTGGCAGGATCCCGTACCCCAGGTAGACCATGATTTGGTAGATGGTAGCGATATCTCCGAATTGAAAGGAAAACTATTGGATTCTGGCCTTTCCATCTCCCAATTGGTTGCTACGGCCTGGGCCTCGGCAGCTACCTTTAGGGGCTCCGATTTCCGTGGGGGAGCCAACGGGGCCCGACTACGGTTGGCGCCCCAGAAGGATTGGGAAGTGAACAATTCGGCCCAATTGGCCAAGGTACTGGAAGTTTTGGAAGGTGTTCAGAAAGAATTCAATGATACGCAGTCTGGGAACAAAAAGATTTCTTTGGCCGATTTGATTGTGTTGGGCGGAACCGCAGCCGTAGAGCAAGCTGCCAAGGCTGCAGGACATGATATTGAAGTACCCTTTACCCCCGGGCGTACCGATGCCATTGCGGAACAAACGGATGCCGAATCTTTTGATGTGCTGGAACCACAAGCCGATGGTTTCCGTAACTACTTGAAACAAAAGTTCTCCGTGAAATCCGAGGAACTTCTGGTGGACAAGGCACAATTATTGACGCTTACCGTTCCGGAAATGACGGTTTTAATCGGTGGGATGCGGGTATTGGATACCAACTGGGACAAATCGCACCACGGGGTGTTTACCAACCGTACGGAGACGTTGACCAACGATTTCTTTGTGAATCTTTTGGATTTGAATACGGAATGGAAAGCCGTTTCCGAGGAAGAGGAAGTCTTTGAGGGCCGTGACCGTAAGACGGGCGACCTTAAATGGAGTGCTACCCGGGTAGATCTTATCTTTGGATCCAATACGGAGCTAAGGGCCATTGCCGAGGTTTATGGCTGCAACGATGCCCAAATGAAGTTTGTCAAGGACTTTGCAGCGGCTTGGAACAAAGTGATGAACCTAGATCGTTTTGATTTAAACTTGAATTAGACAGTACCTTCTTCAAGATAGTATAGCATTTCTTAAAGAAGCATCCTGATAATCCGTCAGGATGCTTTTTTGTTCCTTTTATCGCCCTAGAACAAAAGATGAAGGGGCACTTTCAGTACCACTTGCATTAAGGGCCTTTACCTCATAGGTTACCAAGTTTCCATCAATCTTGGGAAGGGGACATTGCGTCCCATAGGCTTGTTTCAAAAAAGCACCGTCCCTATAAATAGTGTAACCTACCACCCAACTGCCTTTGGTATCATCATGGGCAGCATCCCAAACTAGAATCGGCTTGTTGCGCCTTTTGGTTAGCCGTACATTCTCGGGGGCAGCAGGTGGGGTGGTGTCCGGTTGGGGCGTATCCCCCATCATGAGTTCCTCGATTTCCTTGGCAAGGAGATGGTCTTCTTTTCTTTTTTGGATATGACCTTGTTTTTTAGCTATACTGGAATCCCATAGACATTCCCCGGTTTTGGCCAATGTAATTTTTCCATCCGTATAGGCGGTATAATTACCAGCTTCGCCCCGAATGGCGTAATGCAGCGCAATTTGATCATTGCTATGCCTGCTGATATCATCTGCCCCACCCCTATACTCAAAATGACGTTCATAGCTTTTACGGATAACGTGGTCGTCCGGGAGTTTTTTTAGACCTTGGCCCGTAATCACATTTCCGTTGTCTGCATTGTAGTAATCCCCATTACCATTTTCCCAGCCCGAAGCGATAAACGGTGCAGGGCAATGCTTTATTACATAACGGCACATACGGTTGCGCTCCTCGTTTAAACAGGACCAATCGGTGTAAGGGCACAGGATGTCAGCTCCGCCCCAATTGGTACGGTCATAGCCCATATGGTTCAGGAAATTTCCGCCCATAGTAACCACTTGTTTTACTTTTTCCTGCACCAGTTGTTTGCCCGTTTTGGAGCTGAACATATCCTTTTTGGACTTTAGCAAACCGTAAAAATTATGCATGGTTCCTATTATGACGATGGTTATGCTTGTATCCTTTGCACTTTCCAAGATTTCCCGGTACAGTTGTACCGCATTATGGGAATCCTCCCAACGCTTTAATTCCCTTGGATAATCTTTGGCAATATGATAATCATAGGTGTTCTCCGTGGCATTTATTTTCTTTACATATCCTTTGTAATCGCCTACGGGGATCGCTTTTCGGTTGTAAAATTGGTTGATGCCGCTCATGCATAAAGCAGATTCTTTTTGGTCGGTGGAATTCATCATGGCCAAAATATCGCATTCCCCATGGGAAGCCATCGTGTGCAACATGGCCATACAGCCGGCATCGTCCGGATCAAAGGAAGGATCCGTATCCAGAATTACCTTTTGTTGCGCATTTAGGATAAAGGTACATGCGAAGATGAAGAGAAAAAGTAGTTTTTTTTTCATGGCATAGCCGTGTTTTAGCGGATTGTTCTAAAAGTCACCCAGCATAAAAGCTTGCAATTCCTTTTCTATCTCTGCCTTGGGTTTGGTCAATAGCAGATAGGAATGATGGGCTCCTTCTTTGGTCTCCCACGAATTTCCTCCCGTTTGGTCAGGGATACAGATGCCAGCTTTACTTCTCTTCCAATATTCGCCTATGCCGTTTCGTACCGCGTATAGGACAGCCGTCTGATCAAAGGTAGAATTGTCCTGTATTTTTCCTTTAAATCCTTCTTTCACCCAAGGGGCGTGTTGGCTAAAATGATAAAACCCCAGATACAAAGGGGAATCCTGGGGCAGGGCATTAAATACTTCCCCTGTTTTTATGGCAGAACCCAGTTCTGCGCCGGAAAATGTTATGGGAAGCGCCAGTTTTTCCAAAACATATTGGGTAACTCCGGGCATTCCCCCATCAAAGTTCCATTCGTTCTTGCCATTAGGAAAATTGCCGCCCATAATCACAAATTCCTTCACCTTTGCATGGATGAGGTCCAATCCCTGCAATGTAGAATGTTGATCAGGAGGGGAGTCGATCAGGCGTTTAATATTCATTAAGGGACCAACGGTAACAATGACCAGGCTATTATCCTCGCTTTCACCTAAAATCTTTCGATACAGTTCGGTGGTTTCCGGCACCGTTTCAAAAAGCGCATCATAGGGAAGTTTATCTACGATGGCCTTGCTATGGTTCCAATCCGTTTCATGCGGATCGTCCTTTCGTACGGCGATGGGAACATCCGGATTACCATAAAAGGTATTGGTGGCGTCAATGGCACTAACGGCGTACTTTTCCGTATTCCAACACATTACCGCCAAGAGCTCGATTTCTCCCTTGTTTTTAAAATGATTCAACATGGCCAAAGCTCCTAAATCGTCTGCGTCGCCCCCAAAATCAGTATCAAAAATGATGGGGATTTGCGCCTGTGCTAAGTGGAGCCCTAAAAAACAACATAGCCCCAATAGGGTTTTATAGATTTTTGTCTTGGCCAGAAGGATTTTGATTTGTAATGATTTCATAATAATTAGGATACTTTTTTTGGGAATGTACGGAAGATATGGCAGATTTTATCGAATTGTCAACAAAGTGCCAATTTGCGGTAAACTTTTGTAATTTTTGGATTACCAAGGGAGAATGCTTAGGAGCCTTGCCACAAGCGCTCTAGAAGACATACCCCAATTTAAGACCTCCAAAATAGTTTCTATCATTGCCTGGGTAAAAATAACGGGGTTCGTTCCCCCCAAAACTTGGGGCATTGATCAAAACGGATTGGGCGTACAAAGTGTCCCCTAGATTTTGGATGCCTACATCCAGACCGAGGGTAAATTGATCGGTAAGCTTTTGTTGATAGCCCATACGTATATTAAAAACATGAAAGGAATCGCTGGATAGGCTATTGGCATCGGTCAAAGGAATGGCGCTGGTATATTGATAGGTGAGATTGCAGTAAAAATGGGTGAGGAACCGTGTCTGAATTCCTGATGTGAGCCTATGTTTGGGGACCCCTGTCAAAGGATTTCCAGAGAAATCCTCACCTTGGTCCACAAACTCCACAAAGGTATGGTCGTTGAAAGTATAGTTTACAAAGGGAGAAAACTGCACTTTGGGAGAGAGGGTAAACCGATAGCGTAATGCCATTTCCATTCCCCGATGACGGGTCTTCCCGGCATTTCTACCAATAAATTGGTCCTCACCGACACGATCGGCGACCAAAAGATTACGGACGTCCATTTGATACAATACCAAATCAACTGCCAGCCGTTGATTGTCCAGGTACCATTGAGTGCCCACCTCATAATTGACTCCTGTTTCCTGGGCAATATCCGGATTGATGACCCCTTCGGGGGTGAGTGTTTCGGCCACCGTGGGATTGGAAAACCCCCGACTTATATTGGCAAAAAGGCTATGGTTTTTGGACAGCTTGTAGTTCACATCCAGGCTGGGCAATACAATAGCGTTGAAATCGCGATCTGCACTTCTGTTATCCGCTCCCGTAATAAAAAGATCCCGAAAATCGTAATCGGTCTTGTTTATGTTAAGGCCTAATTGCACCGAAAAGGTTTCTGAAAAGGGGAGAAGCAGGGTAGCAAAACCGTTGAACTGACTTCTGAACTCCTTGTTGGCCGCAAATTGGGCCCCTTTTAAGCTTCCATTGCCATTGTTCTGCTGGTACAGGTTTTCAAACTCGTTCCAGTTGTATTCGTCCTTGAGCAGTTCGGCCCCCAAGGTATATTCCGTAGGCATCCCAAAAAGGGCAAGTTTGCCCAAAAACCGTGTCCTAAAACCGAAGCCATGGGTAAATTCGTCCAAGATTCCAAAAGGTCTGGGTTCAAAGTGATCTAAATACGAATAGAAAATACTGGTGGAGTTTTTAAGATTCTTGTTGAAAGTGTATTCGTAGTTAAGACCCACCAGGGTAAGGTTGTTGGCCTCAAACCCCTGTGCGGATCCCCAGGTAAATGCCGCTTGGCGTGGGTTTTCTTCAAAATCCGTGGCTCCTAGGGAACTAGCAATCTGGGCCGAATAATCAATGTGGTTTACCAGGACACTCAGTTTGTTCCGTTCATTGATCAAATAGGAGGCATTGAGCAGTACACCATCCCGTTCAAAACGACTGTTTTCGCGATAACCATCTATTTCCGTGTGTCCGTACAGTAATCCAAGGCGCAGTTTACCATCAAAATGATTGAAGGCCAAATTATTCTTAATCAATCCGTAAGAGCCTGCAGTAAAGCTGTTTAGGAGCTTGGTAGATCGTTCCAGGGCCTTCTTGGGATTTAGGACTATGGCGCCGCCAAGATTGCTTCCAAAGTCTGTTCCCTTGGGTCCTTTGATGACTTCTACTTGCCCCAGATTCTCCAGGTCAAAGGCCTCTATTTCCGACGTGCCCGTGCCGTTGGTCACTGGAATGTCGTTGTAGTACATCCGTAGTTTATCTGTCCCGAACAGTGTCCGCGCACCTATACCACGAATGGTAATCCGATTGGTGTTTAAGGCCCCGGAAAGGATGTATACCCCAGGCACTTCATTTACGGCCGAAACGATGTCCACGGGATTATAGTTTTGGAACGTTTGGGCAGTGATTACATTGGAAGGGGTTATTCCCGTGACATTTTTTACCGTGAGGGTGTCCCGAAGAATTACTTCGTCCAAACGGGTAATACTATCTTGTTCCTTGGCTTGCTGTGCGCCCAAAACACCCGCAATAAAAAGGAAAACTGAAAATGCCCAACCTGCCTTCATCCAAATTTTAAAATGGAGGCGTAAAAATAGGTATTAAAACCGGAATCCTACCGAAAGACCTATGCGATACATGAAGGAATCCTGAAAATCCTCGGGGTTTAGGTTTCGGCCCAATCCACCATGTATTTCCAAGGTAAAGCGTTGACTGCGCGTCACCCATTTATTACCCAAACCCAGGCCTAGGGCAAAAGTGTTGTAGTTATTGTCCAAGGTAGGAGCTCTATCGTCAAATTCCTCTTCGCCCGTATAATACAGGGCAAAGGTTTCTGCAAAGAATCCACTGCTGGGTTGAAAGCCAAAGTAGGCCCTAAGGTTTGGACCAATGCCAAAATTACCGTTGTAGTCCTCCGCATCCCCATCAACATATAAAGTGCCGCCAATACTTACATCCTCGTTCAAGAAATACTCATAGGAGCCTTCTACCGTGGTGGTGGCCAAAAAAAGTCCGATGTTGAACTTCACTTCGTGCGGAGGGCCCAATACGGGATAAGCTTGGGCGCTAAGGCCCAGCACATGCAGTGAAACCAAAAGGAAAACCAGTTTTTTCATCGTTCAAAACTACAGCATAAGGTAATCAAATCCTGTTCCAAAGTAGAAGGCACTATAAAAAATAAGGTTCTACCATTATTTTAGTGGAGCACATGGTCAATGGACATTGGAACCAAGACGTAAGAACCAAGACAAATAGAGGTTCAAATATGGCAATACGACCGCATTTGTAACTCTTTTGTCCTTTCTCTTGATTCTTGTCTCCTTATTCAAGCGTATAATTTGCCCATTAAATTCGCGGTAGAACCAAAAATAACATCCCTACTTTTCCACCTTTCGATATACAATCCCTATTTTCGACCGAAATCTTAGTAAATGAAAATAGTATCCTATAATGTAAACGGCATCCGGGCCGCTTTGAACAAAGGTTTTTTGGATTGGCTAAAGGCTACCGATCCAGATGTAGTATGTCTTCAAGAGATAAAAGCCATGAAGGAGCAACTGGACCTCTCACTTTTTACCGAATCAGGGTATCCGCATACGTATTGGTTCAGTGCCCAAAAGAAGGGTTATAGTGGCGTGGCCATTCTTTCCAAGGAGAAACCGGATCATGTGGAAGTAGGTACGGGTATCGATTATATGGATTTTGAGGGAAGAAACCTTAGGGCGGATTTTGAAGATCTTTCCATCATGAGCATGTATCTGCCCTCCGGCACCAACTTGGCGCGCTTGGAACATAAACTGCAGTACATGTCCGATTTTCAGAAATATGCCGACGAATTGCGCAGGACCTGCCCCAATCTGATCGTTTTGGGGGATTATAATATATGCCATCAAGCCATTGATATCCATGACCCCGTGCGTAACAAGAACGTTTCCGGATTTTTACCCGTAGAGCGGGAGTGGATCGGCAGTTTTATAGATAGTGGCTTTATAGATAGTTTTAGGCATTTTAATACCGAACCCCATAACTATACCTGGTGGAGCTACCGGGCCAATGCCCGGAACAACAATAAAGGATGGCGCTTGGACTATGGGATGGTAAGCGAACCTTTAAGGGATAGGCTAAAACGTTCCATTATCCTTTCCGAGGCCAAGCATAGCGATCATTGCCCTATTCTGGTGGAAATAGCATAGTTTGTATCGATGAATTGAGAAGTAATGGGATTTGTGGTAAAGGTAAATGGTAATGTTTGAAATATTTGGTTTTCATGGAATACCGTTTTTGGGAAAAGTCCATGTACATGCTATACTTCAAAGACGAAACAATCCAAGGGTAAGAATGAGAAAGGAAGGTTTTTATCGCAACAGTTGTCTGTCCCTTCTTGTTCTGATTTGTTTTCCTCTTTTCCTTTCAGGGCAGAAGAGTACTATTATTGCTCAGTCAAAGCCTACACCTAAGGAAGGTAGGGATCTGGCACAGATTTACTGTGCCCAATGCCACCTTTTCCCCGAGCCTGCTTCCCTTGATAGAAAAACGTGGTCTTTAAGCGTTCTTCCCAATATGGGTGCCAGATTGGGGATTAAATCCAAGGGGAAAAATCCATACGCAG
>JBCBSN010000080.1:0-16441 GCA_039819225.1 Bacteroidota bacterium
GTATTTTTATGAAGTACCTTTTTAACTCTTAAGAGAACTTATTTGTAAAAATGAACATTTGCCTACTTAAATCCGGAGATCTTAATGCCTTTGTTGAAAAACGGATACATACCCTTTTCCAACAATTAAATGCCTCGCTTAGCCCATTACCCCTAAAAAACGTAATGGATCAAAACGCTCCTATTACCCTAGCCTGCTGTATCCTTGAAAACGAGATTATCGGAATCGCCCTGATGGCGGAATATACCGTAATTTCCGGCCGCAAGGGCTGGATTGAGGATGTGGTGGTAGACAAGAAAGGGCATTGGCAGGAAACTAATGGAAAAACTCATTGAGGCGGGAAAGGAAAAAGCGCTTACGGATATCCTATTATTTACCGGGCACCACCGGGGAGCGGCGAACCGTCTCTATCAAAGCCTAGGATTTCAAAAAAAAGAAAGTCAAATTTATACCCTTAAGTTATGAGCTCCTTGACCAAGGCCCAATGGGAAGTACGTTTGGCACTTTACGATGCGCTGATCGAGCGATGCCCTCGATTTGAACGCAAGGGCAAGTCCATGCCCTATACCTCCGCAAACGGGTATATGTTTTCCCTCCTTAACAAGGCCGGGGAAATCGGCATACGTTTTTCCAAGGAGGTTCAAGAGCGCTATTTCAAGACTTTAAAAACCACCCTTTACAAATCCTATGGCGCGGTAATGCACGGGTATGTCCTTATCCCGGAAGAAGTATTAAATGATGGGCAACGGGTTGCCCAACTGCTTAATGAAAGCTATGACCACTTTATGTCATTAGAACCCAATACGCATAAAAAGAAGTAGTTGGCCGTAAGTACAGCGCACCGTAAAGCATGAAAAAAATAGTATCCCTTTCCCTGGCTCTTTTAGGACTCCTATACTGTGGTTTGGGCCAAACGGGATCCCAGGTAGATTATAAAGAATTAAGTGCCTATTACGAAAAAATGGTGCAGGATTGGGACGTTCCGGCGATGTCAGTGGGCATTGTAAAGGATGGAGCCTTGGTTTTTTTCGGAAACTATGGGGTTTTGGAAGTTGGAAAACCCCAAAAACCGGACAAGAACACCCTCTACGCCATTGCCTCCAACTCCAAGGCCTTTACTTCGGCCATCCTAGGGATGTTGGTCCAGGAGGGAAAACTGGATTGGGACGATCCCGTACAGAAATACCTTCCATACTTTGAGGTCTATGATCCTTGGGTTAGCCAGCATGTAACCATACGCGACCTGCTTTGCCATCGGGTGGGTTATGGCACTTTTAGCGGTGATGTCATTTGGTACAAATCCGATTTGACCTCCGAGGAAATCATAAGAAGGTTCAGACATTTGCCAAAGGCATTCGATTTTCGGTCGGACTTTGGCTATTCCAATTTAATGTATATCACCGCAGGGGAAGTCATTAAGAAGGTAACAGGGAAGCCCTGGAGCCAAAATGTGCGAGAAAAGATATTAGTGCCTTTGGGCATGGACCGTACCCTTACCTCCCCTAAGGATTTGGAAACCAAAGGGAATTACGTTACCCCTCATGGCAGGGAAAACGAACGCAACTTCCCCATCGCTTGGGAAGATTGGGAAGAAATCGGAGCTACGGGGGGCCTTATCTCCAGCGTAGCCGATATTTCCAAATGGATGATATTCAACCTAAACCATGGTATCCATGGCAGGGATACCCTGCTCAGCGTAAAAACCCGAAACCTGGTCTGGACCCCCCACAACAACTTTGTGATAAACCATACTGAGGAAAATGAGTGGAACAGACATTTTAGCGGGTATGGCCTTGGATGGGGATTGAGCGACTACCACGGCCGTTTACGTGTAGCCCATACGGGCGGCTATGATGGAATGATAACCGCCGTTACCCTAATTCCCGATGAGAATCTAGGTGTTGTGGTGTTGACCAACGGTATGAAAAGTCCTATTACCCCGGCCACCTATTGTGCGTTAGATCGCTTTTTGGGTCTTGAAAAAAAGGATTGGTCCGCAGAATCCCTCGCACGTTTCGAGAAAAGGCAAAAAGAAGATCCCCGAATTACCCATATCAAAGAAAAACGAATATTGAACACCAAACCCTCCTTACCGCTCTCGGGGTATGTGGGAGCGTACCGATCGGATATTTATGGGGAAATCCGGATTTCCGATCAAAATGGAAAATTAAGGATGCAGTTTGAACATACCCCGGATTTGTCCGCTACCCTATCCCATTGGCATTATGATGTGTGGGAGATACAATGGGACAAAAAACAGGCCTGGTTTAATTTTGGAACCGTAGGGTTTACCACCAACAATAACCAGGAGGTAAAAGGGATGGAATTTGAAGTGCCCAATAATGATATCTTTTTTGAGGAATTAAAGCCATATAAGGTAGCATCATCCCAAAAATAGCGTACAAGCCACAATGCCACGAATTGAAATTAGGACGGAAATAGAAGCCGATAAAGAACTTGTTTTTGACCTCTCTAGAAGCATCGACCTGCATAAAATTTCAACAGAACATACGCAAGAGGAAGCCGTAGCGGGCAGAACAAGTGGCCTAATAGAAATGGGCGAGAGCGTAACATGGCGGGCCAAACACTTTGGTTTTTATCAAAACCTTACCTCAAAAATAACGGCTTTTGAGCGTCCCGATTATTTTGTGGACGAGATGCAAAAAGGAGCATTTAATACATTCATACATGAACATCGTTTTACGAATACGGACAAGGGGACTTTGATGACCGATGTCTTTATGTATACCTCCCCATTTGGGGTATTGGGTATACTAGTGGACCGTCTTTTCCTTAAAAACTACGTAGCCCATCTCTTAAAGAGGAGAAATCAAATTATTAAAGCATTTGCAGAATCCGATAAATGGAAAACCCTTATCATATGAACCCATTTACAGCCGACAAAATCTTTACTGGAAAGGATTTTACCAAAAACCCTTTGTTCAAAGGCGATTATGAAAATTGTGAATTCCACGGTTGTGATTTTGCAAATGGCTATCTGGATAATCAAAATTTTATGGAATGCCGCTTTGTGGAATGCAACCTGAGTAATGCAAATTTGGCCCATACCACATTTAAGGAGGTGTCCTTTTCCCATTGCAAGATGATGGGCCTGCAGTTTGAGAACTGTAACGATTTCCTCCTTGATTTTAGTTTTACGGACTGTATTTTGGATTTCTCATCGTTCCAAGGACTAACCCTGACCAAACAGCTTTTTACGAATTGCTCGATGATTCAGGTAGATTTTACCGAAGCTAACTTGGCCCATGCCGTTTTTGCCCGATGTAATCTGGATAGGGCCGCCTTTTTGCAAACACACTTGGAAGGCACAGATTTTACCACCGCCCTAAATTATACCATGGATCCGGAGCAAAACCAGTTGAAAAAGGCAAAATTCTCCAAGGCAGGGGTTTTGGGGCTTTTAAAAAAGTACGATATTGTGATAAAAGGCTTAGAATAACATAAAATCCCGGTCATGTGCAGCTGTTTGGAAACATATAAAGTAAGGATGGCATCATTTCTTTGTATAACAATACTATGGAACTCCTGTACCCCAACAAAGGAGACAAAAAATTTGATAAAGGGGGTTTATGGCAGCCCTGCCTCACTTTGGGAGAAAGGATATCACCTCAATGATCTAGGCGTAAATGCCGTTTTTGTGCATAGCGGCTCCCTGACTCCGGAAATGGTCCATCGCGCCAAATCCGAAGGAGCCAGGGTATATGCCGAGTTTGCCACGCTCAACGGAAAGAATTATGTGGAAGATCATCCAGAGGCATGGGCCCTAAACGAACAAGGCGAAAAGGTGGAGGCCGCCACCTGGTTTATGGGCGTCTGCCCAACTGACCCAGGTTTTCGTAAATACCGTATGGAGGCCCTGCATTCGTTGCTAATCCAGTATCCCCAGTTGGACGGGGTTTGGATGGACTATGTTCATTGGCACGCCCAATTTGAAGATCCGGAACCCATACTGCCGGAGACCTGCTTCTCGGATAGTTGTATACAAGAATTTTCTGCGGATTCGGGAATAGCCGTTCCCGAAGGGACTATCCCCCAAAAAGCCGCATATATCCTTAAAAACCACGATGAAAGCTGGCGAAGTTGGAGGTGTCAGATCATCAATTCCTGGGCCCGGGAAATAAAGGAGATCATCACAAAGACAAACCCGGAGGCCTTGTTGGGCCTGTACCATTGTCCCTGGACCGATGGAGAATTCAATAAAGCCAGGGAACGTATCCTGGGGCTGGACTATGATCTACTTAAGAATACCGTAGATGTTTTTTCACCCATGGTGTACCACCAGAGGATGGGTAGAAACCCCGAATGGGTAGCGGATAATATAGATTGGCTGGGCAGAAAACTACAAGTCCAAGAAGGCACTTTTCCTAAAATATGGCCCATCGTGCAAGCCCATAATAGTCCGGATAGCATCTCTGCCTCTGAATTTGAAACCGTGCTCAAAGGCGGACTTTCGGGAGAATCAAGCGGGGTCATGATGTTTACGACAGCTGCTTTGGCCGAGGATCGGGCCAAGATCAAGGTGGCACGTAAAGTGTACACCGGGCAATAATCCAAACTATCCGCACATCCCTTTCTCCAGGAGGTCCATTTCCCAACTAAGATTTGTAATCGGATAATGTGTATCTTGTAGGAAACTTAACGACCAAACCTTTTGGAAGCACATAAAACATGTTTGGAATGTGGAACGGAGATCCGGGGCCGGGTGGATAAGAAATACTGCTCCGACCATTGCCGCAACGCCTATAACAACAAGGTGAACAAGGACGGCAAGAACCTGATCCGCAATATCAATAATCGCCTTCGCAAAAATTACAGGGTGCTGGACAGTTTTCCGCTTAGGGACGGCAAGACCCGGACTACAAGGACCCGCCTTTTGGACAAGGGCTTCGATTTTGACTTTATCACCAACCTCTACACCACCAAAAAAGGCACTACCTATTACTTTGTCTATGATCTGGGCTACCTACCCTTGGACAATGATTATTATATGATTGTGAAAAGGGAGTAGCCCCCTATGGTTTTTACTAGGTAGTATTTCCACTCTTACTTGGAATTCTGAAATATAGCTTTAACGGCAGTTTTGGTCTTAGAAGGCCTTCCCTATGTAAAGAGTAGGATAAGCCTATTTCCAATTCTGCCCGCTCAGCTTTAGTGCGGCTATTACAATGTCCTTGCGACTTATTTGCCCAACCAGTATACCACCCTTCATCACGGGCAATCTCCTGCGATTGTGTTTGTCGAAGACACCAGCGGCATCAAAAATGCTCATATCATGTGGAATGGTCTCCACCTCCTTCGTCATGTAGCGCTCTACACTTTTGTCCAATATGGGCTGGTTAAAATACCGGCTCTCCGAAATCTGTTTCATGCAATCCGCCTCGGAAATAATACCTACCAGAAAACCGTTGTCATCCAATACAGGCCCCCCGGAAATCTTGTGTTTTGCAAAAGCTTCCATAACTTCCAAGATGGACTGTTCCGGTGAAAAGGTCACTAACTTTTTGGACATATAGTCCGTCACCAAAATAGGTGCTTCAAATTCTTTTTTGGTGGACCGTCGTATGCCCTGAAAACTCTTAATTCCCATAGTATTTTTGGTTTTTTGGTTGAATGTCCCGAACAAGGTTAATCTTAAATATAGCATTTTTTTGGGAATTATCTAAATAAATCCGCAAAAACACTACCTTATTTTAGAATTTTTTATTTTTCGAGGAGTAATTTTACCAATGCAAAAACAAGTACGTTCCATTGCGTTACCCCACAATACTTTTGGCCATTTCCCGGTACTTTGGATCGGCCTACCGTCCTATTCCTCCGGAAAGGAAAAACAATGGATACTTAGCGCAGAATACAGTTGGGGCCTTACCTTTGTAGCCAATGCCCATAAAACGCGATTACCGCCCCTATCCTTTACGTAAATTTGGACACTCCAATGGAACACCAACAAACCCCAGAGATCGTTACCACTCCCCAACGCCCCATCAATAGGTTGGAAGTGTTTACAAATGAAATTGGTATTTCCAACGCATCCATTAATCGTATCCCTTTCTCCGAAGACTTTTTGGAAAAGCGAAAAGAGGGCAGGTTGCTCACCCACTATGTAAGTGATGGGGATGATACGGAACTGCGGCTACATTTCCCCAAGGATTCCGTTTTGGAACTGACCGTTTGCGAAGCCTCTAATGACTTGTTGGAAAATCCTTTGTTTACCATCCCACCGAGACCAACGGACAACATATCCATGCCCTTTGTAATGAACGATGCGATCCTGACGATCAAAACCATACGATTTGAATAGGACCATAGGCATTATCGGATGCGGGTGGTTGGGACTCCCCTTGGCAAAAGCCATTGTTTCTGATGGCCATACCGTCCATGGCACGACCACTTCGGAGGAAAGGTTGCCCTTGCTAAAGGATGAGCACATCCATCCCTTTTTGATAACCCTTACCCCAAATGGGCCTCGCGGCCCCATCCTGAAATTTTTGGAATCCCTGGACGTACTTATTATTAATGTTCCCCCAAGATTGCGGGGCGACAGTACCGAAAACTATGTAAAAAAGATGGAAGGCCTTCATAAGGCCATTAAAGCTTCTCAAATCCGAAAGATTATTTTTGTTAGCAGTACTTCTGTCTATGGCGATGTAGATGGGACCATAACCGAAGAAACCCCGCCCACGCCCTCTACGGAATCCGGAAGGCAGCTACTGGCCTCGGAAGGTATCTTTAAGAACGATTCCCAGTTAAGGACTACCATTGTAAGGTTTGGCGGATTGATCGGGCCGGGTAGGCACCCCGTTACCCTGTTATCCGACAGAAAAGGACTTTCCAATGGCGGGGCGCCCATCAACCTGATCCATCTACAGGATTGTATCGGTATTCTAAAATCCATAGTGGACAAAAGTTGGTGGAACGAGACCTTGAATGCGGTTTATCCGTATCATCCCCCAAAGATGGAATACTATCAAAACGAGGCTAGAAAAAGACATTTGCCTACCCCGGAATATAGAGATTCATCTATGAAAAGTGGCAAAAAAATAAGCTCCAGTAAGCTGATTCTTGTTAAAAAATACTGCTTTAATACCCCCATTTAGAATCAGTACACCACAAGAATAGGATTGTTCACAACAAAATAGCACTCCTTTTGTTAATTACCTTACTGATTTTTAAGTACTTATCGATGAAATGCATAACTTTATCGATGAAAAAAACAATTGAGCCATGGAAAATTCCAATTTAAAAAGGCGTATTCTTAAGGAGATGGAAAAACTGATTTCCCAAAGCTGTTTGGAAAAAAACAAAGTCGGTAATTTTGAAAAACTTCATGTTGCCCTGCTTAAAAACCATTACAACGCGGCGGACGTTTCCATCGACTATCATAGAAGACGTATAAAGATGAATATCGTTATGGACGATAGCTGTTACGATCCAAAAAGAATCAACCTTAACATCCCTACCCTGCACGCCAATATCTTTTTTAGAAACCTCAAGGAATTCCTTAAATCTTGTTTGGACAGGGACATTAAAAACATAGGCTTCTATGCGAGCCTAATCCAGGCCTTTGCAAAAAATGAAGTGACGCTCAATACCGCTTAAAACTATAAAAACCAATTTGTGAAAAAGAGTGCTTGGGCACTCTTTTTTGCGTTATGGGCGGGGTGTCCTCGTTATTTAGGACTACTTAACAGGTTTCTTGCAATAATTTTAATAGTTTTGCCCGTTAAAAAGTCATTAATAATGAAGCATATTGTATTTGCCGCGGTACTTGTTTTTTCCATAACCCTATCTGCGCAGACCACATCGGAACTTCAAAAGCACTACGAGGCCTTCTATAAGGAAATGCGGCTTCAAGGGGACGTAAACGGGGTGATCAACGCCATGACCCACCTTAACATCCTTTCCCCATCAAAGGAGCGGAAAGATACCTTGGCCTATATTTATGCCAACGATAACAGGCATCTACAGGCCTTGAACACCATTGGAATAGAAAAATTGGCCTCGGACTCGGATTTGGCGGTACAGGTAAAGGCCATTTCCCTAAAGGCCCTTAACCAGCCCAAGCGCGCCCTGGAACAATTTGAAGTGCTCTTTCAAAGGAACCCCAACGCCTACTTGGCCTACGAACTGGCCGACCTTAAAGTGCAGACCGGGGACAATACCGGGGCCATGACCAATATTGAATATGGGCTTTCCAATGTAAAGGACGATATGAAGTATGCCTTTTATGAGCGGCAGCAGCCCTATGAGGTATCCCTTAAGGCCGCCTTTACCCACATGAAAGGCCTGGTGACCTATAACATGGACAAGAACAATATTGATGGTGCACTTGTCCTGATCGACGAGGCATTGGAACTGGAACCTAGTTTTAACCTTGCCAGCTTGAGCAAACAGGCTTTGGAAACCCGGAAGAACCCTCCTACGGAAGCAGGGGAAAATAAATAATCATCACTTCAGGTGCTGAACAGAAAACGGGACATTTCCCGTTTTTTTGTTTGCGGTCTACACGGCATTTTTAGATTCCGCTCGGTTAACCGTTCCGTAGCCCAGCTATCTAGGCTTCGCTCTGCTGGAGTATGCGGCGCAAAAAACTTGCCGTTCCGTTCAGGCAGACCTTCATCTGGATACAACCTGTGCGACCGGAACCGTCGGGAATCCTGATTTTTCCTAAATCCTGCGAACCCAAAAGAAGTTCAGTTTAAAAAATAAGCAACTAAAAAGTTGCATATTAAAATATAGTGTTTATATTTGCAACCATATAGTTGCATTTTAATCTAAAAAACGAACAGTCATGAAGGACGTAATTTCAAAAGAACACCTATTTGACCATGCCATTGACAAAGTATGGAACGCCATTTCCAAGGCAGAGGAAATTTCAACTTGGTTTATCCAGGCCGATTTTAAGGCAGAACCCGGATACCATTATACCTTTACGGCGGACGAGGCCCATGGGTGCACCCAGATAACCGGTGTAGTAAAGCAGGCCCGCCCGTATACCCTGGTCTATACCTGGATGGTCAAGGATACTGAGACGGAGACCATAGTGAAATGGGAACTGCAGGAAATGGAGGGGAAGACCAAGTTGTATCTGGAGCATTCCGGAATTGCCGGATATCCCGGCGAAAGTGCCGTACAAATGTTTGTCAGCTTTGATGCCGGATGGGACAATTGTGTAAACGAACTTTCCAACTACCTGAAACAGGAAGTCCATGCAGGATAAAATCACCAAAATCCTCAAGGCCATTGCGGATCCAACAAGGCGTGAGATATTTCACGCCTTGGTAATGGCCGCCACGGCCTTGCCCATTACCCAGATCTCCAGTCAATTTAAGATAAGTCGGCAAGGCGTAACCAAACACCTTAGGACCTTAGAAGATGCCGACCTGGTACGTATAGAGCGCCACGGGAGGGAACGCAATTGCCGGGCCAACGTAAGGCCCTTACGAGAAGTGGGCCAATGGCTTAAATTTTATGAACGTTTCTGGGACGATGCCCTCATAAACTTGGGCACCTACTTGGAAAACAGTTCAAAAAACTCTTAGAGCCTGGTTTAGGTCTCCGACTCTACAAACCGGTGCAACCCCTCCATCGTCTTTACAACGTTCTTGGAAAAGACCCGACGGACAAATAATCGTATCATCAACCGTTTCAGCAAGGATCTGGCCTCCCAATAGGTTTCCAAGATCAAAAGGCACTCGGTCCCGGAAATGGGCGTAATATTATAAAATTGGTAAAGGGCATCAAAAGGGGGAGGGCTAGTGGTCATTTCCCCATATAACAAAACCCCTGGATCGGTGTCCTTGGTCACCGTAACAAAATCCAAATGCTTTCCATTAATGACACAGACATGTTCCGAGCCCAAGCGCGTTACTTCGTTTTCGTCATATTCAAACCTGTCCACACCGTCTACCCACTCATAACGGTATTTATAATTACTTATGTATTCCATGAGCACAGGTGCCGCGACGGGAAATCTCTTTTCGTGAACAAAATTGGGCGGCCCGTCAAAACGTACCTTGAGCCCCTCCGAGAATTCGTTAAGGCTCAATTTCTCACGATCCACCAGGGCATACACATATTCCATTTGTCTACCGTCATAGTCGTCCGCCCCCTCCCTGAACCGAAAGAGTTTGCTGGAGTAGTAAATGGGCAGTTCCACCTGTTTCGCCAATTCTTTACTGATAAGCGCATAGTTGTCACTTTCCACCGAATTCTTCAACAACCGATGCGCCTCGATCACTTGTTGTCCAAATGGTTTTCGACTCCCTTTTACGGTGATAAACTGGAGATCTCCACAATGCGCCACCACCTTAAGCTGAAGGTTGGGTGCCATGGCACAGGCGTTGCAAGGACAGATCCTATTCTTTTCCAACAATTTTAAATGACTATAGAAGGCAGTGAACATGGTCTCTATCTGGGCAAGCAACTTTTCTTGGGACAACAGTTCCCCTTCCTTGTAAAAGAAAAGGGCGTCCCCTTCAATTTCCGCAAGTTGCATTTCCTGGGTATTGGCATCTATAAGTACCTCCAACAGTTCGGAAATAACGTGTTGGCTGTGCTCCACTTCGGTCGTCTGCACAAATTTGGTAAACCCGGAAATGTCCGGTAAAAAAAGAAGTGAGTTGGCCATGGTACGTTTTTGGTCGGTTAAAAGGACTAGTCCTGTCCTTGCGCTTTATTTTACGGCCTTTTTTGATTTGGATGCATTTCCGGTTTCCTTTTTCAAGACTTTGGGTGTGTCCTCCCGAAATTCTTCCAGTGCCTCCAAGGCATCCGTACCGTCCTCTAAGATAAGATTCGCGTCCAGGGTATTGTTTACCGTTACATTAAACTGCGCCCTGACCGCATTATAGGCATGGATCATTTTTAAAAGGGTTTCCTGAGGGTCGGTTTGAAACTCCAGATCGTTCTTGGTCTTTAGCATATAGGTCTTGAACACTTTTTGCCGACTTTTAACCTGGGCCAGGGCAAAGGTCCCGGGATATTCCGACTTTGCCCAAAGGTTTTGCTTTTCCACCATATTTTCGATTACCAAACGAAGATCCTCAAGATTTTCCACCCCGTAAAGGGCATCAAAACTGGTTTCCATATCGTTAAATTCCGTCCAGGCCTTTAACGTATCCATTGCTTTGGCACTTATTACGGTCTTCTTGGGCCAAGTGGACGGGGACAGCTCCACCCTGGCAACTTCCACCTTCCCCTCCGAATCCTCCTTTTGTCCGCAGGAAAAAAAAAGCATCGGAAAAATGCCTAGGAGAAATAATTTTCGCATGTGCGAATGTACAAATTTTAGAATCGGTTATCTTTGCACCACCCTCCTTTAACTTGATTTTATATGACCAAAACCATACTGATTTTAGGGGCTTGCGGACAAATTGGAACCGAACTCACCTATGCTTTGCGTGCTGCTCATGGAAACGACCAGGTCATTGCCAGCGATATCCGGGAAGGGAACGAGGACCTGGTACATTCCGGACCTTTTGAACTACTGGACGCCACAGATTACGACGCCCTGGAGGAAGTGGTGGCCTATTATGAGATAAACGAGGTATATCTAATGGCCGCCATGTTGAGCGCTACCGCTGAACGATTTCCCAAAAGGGCCTGGAACCTAAACATGAGTACTCTTTTTAATGTCCTTGACCTTGCAAAGGAAAAGAAAATAGAAAAGATTTTCTGGCCTTCCAGCATCGCCGTTTTTGGCCCAAATACCCCAAAAAAAGAAGCGCCGCAAAACACCATCATGGAACCGAGCACCGTATACGGTATCAGCAAACTGGCCGGTGAACGTTGGTGCAATTACTATTATCATAGGTTTGGGGTGGATGTACGAAGTCTGCGCTATCCCGGACTGATCAGTTGGAAGACACAGCCTGGTGGCGGGACTACGGATTATGCCGTGGAAATTTATTCAGAGGCCCTGACCCATGGCAGCTATATTAGTTTTCTGAGCCCGGATACGGAACTGCCCATGATGTATATGGAAGATGCCATACGGGCCACCTTACAGCTTATGAAATGTGAGGCGGGGAACATAAAAACACGTTCTTCCTACAATCTGGCCGCTATGAGCTTTACCCCGTCTGAAATTGCCGAAAGCATCCAAAAACATATCCCTGATTTTAAGATGTACTACGAACCGGATTTTAGACAACGGATAGCAGATTCCTGGCCCAACAGCATTGATGATTCCAAGGCTAGGGAAGACTGGAACTGGAAGCCGGAATTTGATTTGACCAGGACTACCGGGGAGATGTTGGACAATCTGGGCGGTTGATCTTTTAGACTACTATTGTTCGGTGAAGAATCAATACCATACTTTAACCCCTGACTACCGAATCCAAGAACCAAGGCCTTACTAGGGAGTTTCAAGGGTAAGGACTTAAGACCACCCATGGTTGTTGCCTTGGGGTTTTTCCCGAACATCACTTATTAGATATCCGGACAATCGGAATCAGTGAAATTTAAAACGGACCATAGGTTTTGGTGAGAAGCTCTGTTTCCCAAAATCGAAAACATGGGCCACACCTTTCAAATGTTACTCCTCTTCGTTCTCTAGTTCCTTCGGATCTATCACAGCTTCCGGGTCGTTCCTATCAAAATCCACATAGTCCTCTGCATCATAATGCTCCATAGTATACTCTAACTTGGCACTGATCTTTACTAAAAACTTGGTGTCCCGCGTGGTGACCTCAACAGCCTCGATCCTTTGACCCCGCGCATTTTTAAAGGTGATGATATTGCGATCATCGTACCCGTCCGGATATTTCTCCACCAAAAGTTTTAGAACTTCCGGGGTCAGTTTTTTAAAATCGACTATGACTCTTTTTAAACCATCCATATGCGCCATGAAAAGTTAAGCAAAAATCAAAAACACGACAATACTTCCTTAAAAAATCCGTGTGAAGAAAAGGTAAGTAAAAATCCAGAACCGGGAAATCTTTTAACCCGTGATCAACCCAAAGACCTGTTTGGCAATTTCCAATTCCTCGTTGGTGGGAATGACCAACACTTTTACTTCGGCAGAAGCATCATTTATTTCCCAAGGAGAGTCTAAAATCGTTTTATTCCTTTCCCCGTCCAGGGTGATGCCCAAATAGTCCATATCCGCGCAGATGAGATTTCTTAGCCGACTGGAATTTTCCCCTATTCCCGCAGTAAATACCAGGGCATCCAGCCCATTCATCGCAGCGGTATAGGCCCCGATGTATTTTTTGACCCGATAGGCATTCATTTCCAGGGCCAACCGGCATTCTTTATCACCCTTTTCGGCCTTGGCCTCAATATCACGAAGGTCGCTATGACCCGTTAAGCCGAGCATACCGCTTTCCTTGTTCAATAAATGGCTTACCTCTTCCAAGGTATATCCCAAGGCCCCTACCAAATGAAAGATAAGGGCGTGATCCACATCTCCGCTCCTAGAGCCCATGATCAGTCCGTTGGAAGGGGCAAAACCAAGACTATGGTCCATACTTTTCCCATCCCGGACCGCTGTAATGCTACAGCCATTGCCCAAATGGACACTAATGATCTTGGAATGCTTCCGTTGCAAATACGCCATGGCCTTTTGAGACACATATTTATGACTAGTGCCATGAAATCCGTAAATCTGGATACCGTGTTCCACATAAAATTTATTAGGGATGGCATATTTTCTGGCCTTTACCGGCATGGTCTGGTGGAAGGCCGTATCAAAGACCGCAACCTGTGGGGCTTTGGGAAACAACTCCCCTGCTATTTCAATGCCGGCAAGATTAGGCGGATTGTGCAAAGGGGCCAGAGTGGCGAACTCCTGAATCTCCTTTTTCACGTCACGGTTTACCAAGGTGGTCTCGGCAAAGGAATCCCCTCCATGTACCACCCGATGCCCCACGGCATCGATTTCATCAATATTTTTGATGGAACCCACCTCGGGATCCATGAGTATCTCCGTTATTTTGCGCAACCCTACAGCATGCGTGGCTATAGTTATGGAGCGCTGTAGTCTTTTGTCACCCGCCTTATATTTTAATTGTGCATCCTCTAATCCTATACGCTCCACCACTCCGGAGCAGGTGACCTGTTCGGAAGGCATTTGTATCAATTGAAACTTTATGGAGGAACTACCGGAGTTAATGACCAAGATGTTCATTGGATCGGTCTTGAGTTTGTGGTTTATGGTTTATCTTTTAGCCAACGCATGGGTATGAATGACGGTGGATCCAAGACGTGAGAAGGGTGTCAAAATTGTGAGCCCCCTACGGATTACTGCCTTGTGTTTACTATCTACTGCCACTGCAACTTCCTATCGGTCCAATTCCATTCCCTGGGCCTGTATGGCGGTAATAATGACCGTATTTACAACATCGTCCACGGTGCACCCCCTTGAAAGATCGTTCACTGGTCTTCGGAGTCCCTGCAACAGTGGCCCTATGGCCAGGGCCCCTGTTTCCCGCTGGACGGCCTTATAGGTATTATTGCCGGTATTAAGGTCCGGGAAAATAAACAAGGTGGCCTGGCCCGCTACATCGGAATCCGGCAATTTGCTCTTCCCTACCTGAAGGTCTACCGCAGCATCATATTGTATGGGACCTTCCACCTTTAGATCGGGACGTTTTTGCTTTACCAGTTCCGTAGCTTCCCTAACCTTGTCCACATCCTCTCCCTTACCCGAGCTCCCGGAGGAATAGGACAACATGGCAATTTTGGGCTCTATGCCAAAGGCAGTGGCCGTATCAGCTGAAGAAATGGCAATCTCCGATAATTGTTCGGCCGTAGGATTGGGATTGATCGCGCAATCCCCAAAGACCACCACCCTATCGGAAAGACACATAAAAAAGACCGAGGATACCAAGGAAACCCCAGGTAAGGTCTTTACAAATTGAAGTGCCGGGCGTATGGTATGCTGGGTAGTATGAATGGCTCCCGAAACCATTCCGTCTGCATGGCCCTTATAGACCATCATGGTGCCAAAGTAGGCCACGTCCGTCATAAGATCACGGGCCACGGCCCGGTTCAGGTTTTTATGTTTCCGCAATTCATAAAGGGTATCCACATAATCCTCATAATACTCCGAGCTTATGGGATCTATTATGGATATGCGTGAAAAATCTAGCCCCAGATCCATTTGCATCGCCTTTTCCATAATTTGACCACCATTCCCCAGGAGGGTAAGGGTAGCGGCATCGGTATCCGTAAGCTCCTTGGCCGCCCTAAGAATGCGCTCATCCAGACCTTCGGGCAACACAATGTGTTTTTTAGCCCCCTGAGCCTTTTTTAAAAGGTTGTACTGGAACATCCTTGGCGTAATCCCATTGGGTGTAAACGTTACCAAGCGTTGTGCCAATTTCATTTCCGGTGTGTACTTCGCAAAATCCTGGATGGAGGTCGTTATTTTTTTAATGTTCCCAGCGTA
Organism: Bacteroidota bacterium; assembly: GCA_039819225.1. Classification (GTDB taxonomy): domain Bacteria; phylum Bacteroidota; class Bacteroidia; order Flavobacteriales; family Flavobacteriaceae; genus Ulvibacterium. The sequence goes on from JBCBSN010000080.1 coordinate 15,413, forward strand.
AATTTTTGGGACTATGGCCCCTATCTTGTTGGTAATCCCAAAAGTGCCTCCCTGTACGGAGACGATGGGTACTATCTCGGACAAACCTTCTATCAATTTTATGATGGAAGGTTCCGGCCGCAAGCCCCCGGTGAGCACAATTCCCGAGATGGGGGGATAATTGGATGAAATATGCGCCTGCAAGGCACCCAGAAGAATATCCGGACGATCCCCGGGGGTAATTACCAAGCTATCCCGCCGCAGGTGTTTTAAATAATGGTGCAATTGCATGGCCCCTACCCCAAAATTCCCGGCCTGATTGTTTAAATAGGCTTCGCCAAAAAGAACCTCGGCCTCCAAATGTTCCACGATTTCCCGAATCGTTGGGTTGCCTAGTATGGGATTCAAAGGTATGGCTCCTACCAATACACTGGACGGGAGCTCCTCCCTTAGGGCATCGGTAACCAATTGGATGTTCTCCGGCTGAATCTTATTGGCGACCATCATCAACACCTCCACATCCTTTTCCTTGAAAGAATCATAGGCGAGGTACATGTTCCCGATAAATTCCTCAAGGGTCTTGCCTACGCCGCTTGAGACTATTATGGTGGGGATTCCCAGATTCTTCGCCAGTAACATATTGATGTCCCACTCGATAATACCGCCCTCTCCTGTAAAATCCGTGCCCTCGACCAATACAAAGTCAAAGCGCTCCTCAATGGCCTTGTACTTGTCTATGATCCTGTCCAGCACCTCATCTTCCTTATCCTTATTGAGCATTTTTACCACCTGACTCCGGGTAAAGGCGAAGGCATCATCATGCCCTAAATCCAGATTAAAATAGGATAGTACCGTATCAATATGGTTGTCTACTTTTCCGGGTTCAACATCATCGATAATGGGCCTAAAATACCCTATTTGGGCAGCCTTCCCCAACAAGACCTGCATCAAGCCCAGGGAAACGATCGACTTACCGCTTTTGGGTTCCGTAGTAGCAATATATACCGCTTTGTTCATGGGTTAACCTTTGTCTTCAGCCTGCAAATTTAT
>JBCBSN010000081.1:0-16412 GCA_039819225.1 Bacteroidota bacterium
GGTTTTTCATAATTTAAAGTTTGGTTGGTTATTTAGGAAAAGCCTCGACATTTTTGTCGAGGCTTTTTTTATACAATACTTTGGAATAAATTTTGTTTAAGTAATGGTTACGAGACCTGGAAATAAGGCCATTTTAGTAATTTTACCACAACAACATGCTATGGGAAGATTTATAGTTCTCCTTTTTCTCTCCTTGGGATTTTGTGCAAACGCGCAAAATATGGAAACCGCTTTTAAACCCGGTGAATGGTTAAAGTTCAGGGTACACTATGGGTGGTTCAATGCCAGTTATGCCACTTTACAGGTAAAGTCGGATAGGATAAACGGAATTCCGGTACACCATGTTGTGGGAAAAGGAAAGACCACTGGCTTTGCCAGCTTGTTCTTTAAAGTGGACGATACCTATGAGAGTTATTTTGACCAGACGGACGGTAGACCCTACCGCTTTATCCGAAAGATTGATGAAGGGGGATATACCAAGGATGTGGAAATCAATTTTGATCATGAGAACGACAAAGCCATATTAAACGATAAAAAGAACAATAAAAAACTTAATTTTACCTTTCAGGACAGTATCCAGGATTTAATATCCGCTTTTTACTTTCTCCGTAACAATTACAACACGGAAGACCTTATAAAGGATGGGGACATTACCTTAAAGATGCTATTTGACGACGATGGCGTTTTTAACTTTAAGCTGAGATATCTGGGAACGGAGGTCCTTAGGACCAAATTTGGAAAGGTGGAATGCTATAAGTTTAGACCCTTTGTACAATCAGGAAGGGTGTTTAAGGAAAAGGAAAGCCTTTCGCTCTGGGTGTCCAAGGACAAGAATAGGATACCAATACGCATAAAGGCGGATTTGGCCGTAGGTTCCATTAAGGCAGATCTGGACGGATACAATGGACTGAAACATCAGTTTAAAATAATAATGGATTAGCCTAACCCATGAACAAAAAGGAGCGGATCGCGTCCCAAATCTCAAAACTTGAAGAAAAATACAAAGACTCCGGGCAAGACATAAGCTCGTATTTGGACGGCCTTCTTTACCAACGTTATCTCACCTATTGGGATTACATTCATTTGGATACGCTTCTTAGCATCCAGGTTCCAAGGACCTATTTCCCGGATGAGGAGATTTTTATCATGTACCATCAGATTACGGAGCTATACTTCAAGTTGATTTTGCATGAGCAAAAACAAATTGTGGACGACAAGTCCCAAAATCTGGACTTTTTTATTGAAAAAGCGAGCAGGATCAACAGCTACTATAAAGCGCTCATTTCCTCCTTTAGTATTATGATCAAAGGGATGCAACGGGAGCAATTCCTACAATATAGGATGGCCCTATTGCCTGCAAGCGGTTTCCAATCCGCCCAATATAGGATGATAGAACTCTATGCCACCCCATTGGAGAATCTTGTGCACCATACGGAACGTGAGCGTTTTACGGCAAATGATACCATAGAGGAGCTCTATGAGCATATCTACTGGAAGAAGGGTGCTACCGATTTGGCCACGGGTGAAAAAACACTGACCCTAAAACAATTTGAATATCGGTACACCCCGAGACTGATACGGATTGCAAAGCAGTTGCGGAACACTACGATCTACGATAAATACCTACAAATGCCGGAGAAAAAAAGGCATAATAAAGATCTTGTACAGGCGTTAAAGACATTGGACATGAATGCCAACATCAATTGGCCTTTAATGCACATGGGATCTGCTTATAGATATCTTGGAAAGGACAAGGGGGAGGTAAATGCCACTGGAGGGACCAACTGGAAGGATTATTTGCCCCCGAGTTTTCAAAAAGTTGTTTTTTTTCCAGAACTTTATACAAAGCAAGAGCTAAACGATTGGGGAAAGGAATGGGTAGACCATATCTTTAATCCAGAGAAAATAGGATAAGGACAATGCGAATTTATTGGGGCTTAGGTTTATTGTTGATGGCAGCTATGGCGTGCAAGGACGATAAACAGATTAATAAACCAACTACCTCGGGGCAAAGCGAAATAGTGCAGCTTGAAACTACCAAGCCTGTGAAACACTTTGGTTTTGACCTCTCGAATTTTAAGGTGCAGCAAGATACCGTAAAACGTGGGGACAGCTTTGGGGAAATTATGCTGGACAATAAGGTAGAATATCCAAAAATTGCGAGGATATCCGAAGATTTTAAGGATACGTTCGATGTGCGCAGAATACGTGTGGGCAAACCTTATTTGATACTAAAATCCAAGGATACCGTGGAAAAGGCCCAAGTATTCATCTACGAGAACGATGCCATTAACTATACCGTTGTTGATCTACGGGACAGTGTGGTGGCCTACAAAGATAAAAGGAAGGTTAAATATGTGGAAAGAGAGGCTTCCGGGATTATAGAGACCTCTTTGTCCGAGGCCATTTTGAACCAGGGTATAGATTATAACGTTACCAATAACCTCTCCGAGATATATGCCTGGACCATAGATTTTTTTAGGCTCAAAAAAGGGGACAAATTTAAAGTGATTTACAAAGAAAAATATATCAACGATTCCATCTATGCCGGGGCAGAATCTATAGAAGCAGCCTATTTTGAACATAATGGCAGACCACTCTATGCTTTTGGTTATGAGACCGATTCCCTAAAACGTTTGGTTGATTATTATGACGAGGATGCCGAAAACCTAAGAAGAACCTTTCTAAAGGCTCCGGTGCAGTTTAGTAGAATCTCTTCGCGTTACAACCTAAAAAGGAGGATACGGTATTACGGAAACAAGATTCGGCCACACCGGGGTACGGACTATGCGGCGCCTATAGGAACTCCCATTAGGGCTACTGCAGATGGTACCGTAGTTGAATCTACCCGTAGGGGAGGAAATGGTAAGTATGTTAAAATACGGCACAACGGAACCTACTCTACGCAATATTTGCATATGAGGAAGCAAAATGTAAAAAGAGGGGAGTTTGTACGTCAGGGCGATGTTATTGGTTGGATAGGAATGACCGGAAATACCAGTGGCCCACACGTTTGCTATCGTTTTTGGAAAAATGGAAGGCAAGTGGATCCCTTACGTGAGGAGCTTCCCAAAGCGGAACCCCTGGCCGAGGCCCTTAGACCGGAATACTTTGAATTCATTGGCCCAAAAAAGGACCAACTGGACTGTATGTTGTACCCTGAACCGGAAGAGGAACAGGAAGACCTTGTTTCCCTTAACGATTAACCTTTTTCCACGCAATACCACAATTTAAAAGTCAAGCGGCCGGGGGGGGGGTGGAGAAGTCTATTTTCATATTGGGAAACATCACTTTTTCTTCGTGTTTCCAGTACTCCCCGATTCTTTCTTTAAGCATGTTTTAAGAAATACGCCTACACGGAAAAGTATGGGTATTATGTGTTACTTTTGGCTTTCCAAAACATTATCCAAGAACCCATAAAATACTGGAAGATGCCGTTACAGCAAACCGATCCTACCACAACTTCCACCTGGAAACAACTTCAGGGCCACTATAAAGATATCAAAGGGATTCATCTAAAGGAACTCTTCGCCCAGGAAGGTGGAGAGAGGGCCCATAGGCTCAGTTTGGGATGGGAGGACTTTTTGATAGATTTTTCCAAGAACAGGATTACGGCCAAGACCATAGACCTTTTGTTACAGTTGGCCAAAGAGATGAACCTCCAAGATGGTATAAAGAAGTATTTTTCAGGGGATTTGATCAACCAGACCGAGGGTAGGGCCGTACTGCATACCGCCCTTAGGGCCAGAAATGATGCAGAGGTGTGGGTCAAAGGGGAAAATGTAATCCCGGAAGTTTATGCCGTTAAGGAACATATGAGGAAATTTTCCGAAGCCGTGATATCCGGAGAGTCCAAAGGTTATACGGGAAAGCCCTTTACGGATGTGGTAAACATTGGTATTGGAGGATCTGATCTTGGGCCGGCCATGGTAGTGGAGGCCCTGAGATTTTACAAGAACCGCCTAAAAATGCACTTTGTAAGCAATGTGGACGGAGACCACGTGCATGAAGTGTTAAAGGAGCTAAATCCGGAGACGACCCTTTTTGTAGTAGTGTCCAAAACCTTTACCACCCAAGAGACCTTAAGTAATGCCACGACCATAAAAAAATGGTTTCTGCGGCATGGGACCCAAAAGGATATCGCCTTGCATTTTGCGGCGGTTTCCACGAATACAGAGGCCATAGCGGAATTTGGAATCGCCTCGGAAAATGTATTCCCCATGTGGGACTGGGTAGGAGGGCGGTTTTCCCTTTGGAGTGCCGTAGGCTTATCTATAGCCTTGGCCGTTGGTTTTGAACATTTTGATGCTTTGCTAAAGGGGGCCCATAAGATGGACGAGCATTTTAGGACTTCGGATCTGGAAGGCAATATTCCGGTGGTATTGGCACTATTATCTGTATGGTATAACAACTTCCACGGGGCGGAGACCGAGGCCATTATTCCGTATACGCAATACCTGAGCAGGTTCTCAGCTTATTTGCAGCAGGGCATTATGGAGAGTAATGGAAAAGGAGCAGATCGAAGTGGAAACCCAATAGGGTACCAAACCGGGACCATTATTTGGGGAGAGCCGGGAACCAATTCCCAGCATGCCTTTTTTCAATTGATCCACCAAGGCACTAAATTGATTCCGACTGATTTTATAGGGTTCAAGGAATCGCTTCATGGTAATGTAGACCATCATAACAAATTAATGGCCAACTTCTTTGCACAGACCGAGGCTTTGATGAACGGCAAAACCAAAGAAGAGGTTTTTGAGGAACTAGGGGCCAAAGGAATGGGCAAGGAAGAAATGGGAAAATTGGCACCCTTCAAGGTTTTTCAGGGCAATAGACCTACAAATACGATACTTATAAAGAAGTTGACGCCGGAAAGTCTGGGCGCCTTGATTGCCCTATACGAACACAAAATTTTTGTTCAAGGCGTAATCTGGAACATCTTTAGTTATGATCAATGGGGCGTGGAACTGGGCAAGCAATTGGCTGGGACGACCCTACGGGATATTCAAGGTTCTGAAATTTCGCAACACGATGGTTCTACTTCCCAGCTTTTGCGACATTTTAAACAGTAGACAACACATTCTTTTTCCATAGGGAATCCAAAGAACCCAAGAATTTGTATTTTAGGTGATCAAAACCAAAACTTAGTTTTATGGAAGAAGCCGGACTTGCTTATGGATGGATACAAGCGTTGCATTCCTATATGGCCTATGTGGTGTTAGCCATACTTTTTCTGGCCGTAGCCAATGCGATTACAGGATGGATGGGGAATCGGATTTTTGACTTGCAAAAGGATTTTAGGATTAGCTTGTTCGCCCTTATTCTTTCCCATATTCAACTTTTGATCGGGCTCTTGCTCTTTTTTCTCTCCCCAAGCGGGTTAAAGGCCATTCAGACCCTAGGTATGGGCGGCTTAAACGCCCCAGCACGTTTATTGGCCGTAGAACATCCGTTTATCAATATCATAGCCATAGTATTAATAACAATAGGTTGGTCCCGCCATAAAAAGTTTATGGAAGGAAAAAGGAAGTTCAAGAGTATTGCCATTTTTTATGGCTTGGGTCTTGTGCTTATCTTAAGCCGTATCCCTTGGGCACAGTGGTTCAATTGATTGGTTTTGGTCATTTTCGCGAAGGCGAAAATCTTTCAAATAGAATTTCAATCCAATCATGAAAATCAACATAAGTCGATTGCGTTTCAAAACAAATTATTAATGAGAAATATTATCCCAATCCTGGTAACAACTATTCTTTTGATTGCTTGTAAGACCACCTCCCAGTCTACAAACAAAACTGGAAAATCCTTGTTTAATGGTAAAGATCTGTCGGGATGGACCATCTACGGCACCGAAAAGTGGTATGCAGAGGAGGGACTTCTTATTTGCGAGAGCGGACCGGACAAAGGATACGGTTATTTGGCAACCAATGACCATTACAAAAATTTTGAATTGACCTTGGAATTTAAACAAGAGGCCAACGGAAATAGTGGTGTCTTTATCCGTTCTACGGTGGAAGGGACCAAAGTCAGCGGTTGGCAGGTAGAGGTTGCCCCACCTGGAAGAAATACAGGCGGGGTCTATGAATCTTATGGAAGGGGGTGGTTGATCAAGCCCGAACCGGAAAAGGATAAAGCCCTGAAAATGGGCGAATGGAACCAAATGAAGATACGAGTCATGGGCGATACCATCACCTCATGGGTAAACGGGACCCAAATGATAACCCTTGCGGATGAAAAAATCGGGAAGGGTGAAGGTTCCGTAGCCCTACAGATCCATGATGGTGGTGGGATCAAGGTAAAGTGGCGCAATATTCGGGTTACCGAACTATAGCAAAGCCCTTACCAAATTTTTGTTCCCCTTGTGCATTCTTTTAATATGGCGAGACCGTTATGGGTTGCCCAATGGGCTATATTCCCGTTTAGGATTTTAAATACGGACCAAAAAATCCCCAACAGCACAAACCGGAATCCCTTTTTCCCGGTAATGGCTTTTTACTTCCATGCTCCGTATTTACATCATTTACATCCCAACAAAGCGGGCTTTACCTTTTCTTGATTTTTAAGGAAACAAAACTTAAGGAAAATAAGGAATTCATAAGTATTGGTTAACATTTTGTGTTCCACTATTGGGGAACTTTAGACACTCGCTTTCCGTTATGGTCCGCGAATAAAACAAGTATCAACCTTAATAATCCAACACAAATGAAAAAAATCCTATTTGTCCTGGGCATGGGCCTGGCACTTAACTCTTGCGATCTTATTGATGACCACTTGGGAGGTGGCCCCGGTACAGGGATTTCCCCAAAAGACGTTCTGGAGAAAAATGTACAGTATCCCTTGCCCTTTTCCGTTTTGGGGACCATCGAGAACGGTGTGGAGGTACGCAATGGGGGCTTTGGTTCCGCAGCTACTGCACATCCTTCCAATAAAGGTGAATTTTATGCCATAACCGATCGTGGCCCCAACACCGACTTTTTGGACGGTAAAAAATTCCCGGTTTCGGAATATACCCCGCGTATTGGCCGTTTTGCGGTAACCGAGGATGCTGAGGTGGTCCTGCTGGAAGAAATACTGCTTAAGGATCCCTATGGCAACCCCATATCCGGGATTCCCAATCCGGAGGGCAAGGGTGCTACCGGTGAAATTCCTTATGATATTGCCGGCAACCAAATTCCGTTTGATGATTTTGGGATGGATGCCGAAGGCCTGGTAGCCCTTAAGGACGGGACGTTTTGGGTCTCGGACGAGTATGGCCCCCATATGGTGCACTACGCCGCGGACGGTAGGGAATTGGAACGGATTTCCCCCATTGGCGTAAATGAGGGAAATGGAGGCAGAAAGATTCCCGCCGTATATGCCAAGCGACGGGCCAACCGCGGAATGGAAGGTTTGGCGGTTACCCCGGACGAACGCGTCCTGGTGGGAATCATGCAATCTACCATGCACAACCCGGAAAGCATAAGGGCGGATATTACCCGTATTGTTACCCTGGACCTATATTCAGGGAAGACCCAACAGTTTTTATATAGACAGGAGAACGTCAACCTTTCCAACTCGGAGATCGTGGCCCTGTCCAATACCAAATTCCTGGTAGTGGAACGAGATGGCAATTTTGCGGGATCGCAGGCCGCACAGAAACAGATCTACCAAATAGACCTTTCCGGTGCTACGGATATAAGTACCGATGATCCGGCCGACGAACTGGGCCTTTTGGTCAACGGCAGTACCATAGAACAATCCACATGGGAAGAACTGGAGGCCGCCGGTATTGTACCGGTGCAAAAGAAGTTGGTGGCCGATCTGGTGGCCCTAAATGGATACCCACATGATAAGTTGGAAGGGATATGGTTGATAGACGGCAATACCATAGGCTGTATAAATGACGATGATTTTGCAGTGATAGATAGTGATGGGGACGGTACCATTGAGCAAAAGATACTTCCCGGGACCACGGATGTGGACGCCAGTTCGCTGTATTTGATCCCATTGAACTAACCGCACCCATTGTCCCAAAATAGAAAGGCACTTAAAATGGGGAAACCCTGTTTTGAGTGCTTTTTTTTGAGAAATCGGAAAACGGCCCTTGCTTTTGTCCCTACTAGAACAACAATGCAAAAATCTAATTTTCCGTTTCCTTGATCAAATATACATATACCGGGAAATGATCGCTATACCCGTCTGTGTAGCTACCTCCGGCATAGGTGCGCAAAGGATAGCCCTTATAGGGTCCCCTTTTGGTTTTAAGATAAGCTGCGTCAAATACCCCGGCCTTCCAAAATTGAAAAACCCCCTTTTCTTTATTTAAAAGATTGGTGGTAAAGAAAATTTGATCGAACAAGTTCCATTTATCTCTATAGGCCAAAGAGCCTATACCTTTTCGAGACAGTTTTTCCATGGGATTAAAAAGTTGTACTTCCACTTTGGTGCTATCCGAAACCTGGCGTCTCCCCATGGTCTTAAGTACTTTTTTTAAGCTTTCATCCCTTGGGTCATCGTTTAAATCGCCCATGCTAATGATTTTGGCCTCTGGATTATGCCGTACCAAGGAATCCATTATGCGTTTATTCAATTTGGCGGCGGCGATACGACCCGGTCTACTTCGGGTCTCTCCCCCGCTTCTGGAAGGCCAGTGGTTTATGATGAAATAAAGCTGCTCGGTATCCAGCAAACCTCCAACCACCAGTTGGTCACGGGTATAATCGCGATCGCCTTCCGTATCGAATAATAGCAATCTACGGCTATCGGAAGAGGTTGGGACAAATACTGCCTTTTTATAAAGTAGTGCCACATCTATACCCCGCTCGTCCGGAGAATCAAAATGGATGATGCCATAATCCTTGCTTGCCAAGTTTTGATGTGCAGTGAGATCTTGGAGCACCTGTAGGTTTTCCACTTCACAAAGTCCGATAATATCTGGGGAAGTCCCACTGATGTTCGAGCCAATTTCGGAAATGACCTTTGCGATATTCCCTATTTTCCGATGATAACGTTTTTTGGTCCAACGATACTTGCCCTCTGGAGTTCGGTCATCGTCAAAGGTTAACGTATCGTCCTTTATGTCGAAAAGGTTTTCTACATTGTAAAAGGCTATGGTTCGTACCCTATAGTTCTTCTTCTCTTGGCCCACGACTAAAATGGGTAACATCAAACCAAAGAGTGTAAACAAGTATTTGTTCAAAATATCCATAGACACTATAAAATATAGCACAAAAAAACAGAAAAAGAATACAGGGTATAAAAAAACTTAATATATTGTAAGAATAAACACCAATCATTCTTGTTTACTCATGCGATCCCCCGTCGTAATCCTTTTGTCATTTCTATGCTATTCTACGCTGGATGCCCAGAAGGTTGTTTTGGTTACCGGAACCATTTTAGATGCTTCGTCGAAACAACCCCTTACTGAAGTAATGATCCGGATAGAAGGGAAATCAATTGCCACTGAATCTGGTACCTCGGGAAAATTTACGGTCGCCATTTCCAACAGTGGCGAATATATCCTCAATATCTATCTTACGGATTTTGTCCCCCAAAGAATTCCCATAGTTGTGGATGACAGCGATTTGGATTTGAGTATAGTCCTTTTAGAAAGGGACATTACCGTGGAACAGACCGATAACCTTATTTCCCTTACAGATTCGGAATTGTTCGATGATGGGGTCAATGCTGTCTCCTCAGGTTTGTTGCAGGCTACCAGGGATGTTTTTCTGGGCCGTGCTGCATTCGACTTTGGACAGGCCTTCTTCCGTGTCCGGGGGTACGATTCCCAAAATGGACAGGTGATGATCAATGGTATTCCCATGAACAAATTCTTTGATGGCCGCCCACAATGGAACAATTGGGGTGGACTTAACGATGTAACGCGAAATCAGGAATTTTCGAACGGATTGGCACCTTCGGATTATACTTTTGGCGGGATACTGGGCAATACCTACATCAATACGAGGCCTTCCGGTCTACGTCCTGGAACGCGCTTGTCCGCATCCGCTTCCAACCGTACCTATGCGGGACGTCTAATGGCGACTTATACCTCAAGTGTACAAGAGAACGGTCTGGCCTATTCCGTTTCGGGTTCTCGGAGATGGGCCAAAGAGGGCTATATTAATGGAACGTTGTATGATGCTTTTTCGTTCTTTGGGGCACTGGAATACCAATTCGATTCAAAGAACAGTCTGTTCCTTACCGGTATCCTGGCCAGTAACCGAAGGGGACGTTCCTCCGCTATTACCGAAGAGGTGTTCCAATTGACCGGAAATCGGTATAACCCCTATTGGGGAGAGCAAAATGGTGACATTCGAAATTCAAGGGAACGGAAAATTGCGGAACCTATTCTAATGCTCAATCACCGGTATGAATCGGAACGGTTTCGTTTAAATACGGGTGTGGTCTATCAATTTGGGACCAATGCAAGAAGTCGTTTGGGCTATTACAACGCGCCCAATCCGGATCCTACCTACTATAGGTACTTACCCAGTTTCTATATCAACAGTCCTATAGGGGCCAATTTCATTAACGCCAATCTGGCCAGGGAAGGTTTTTTACGGGATCAACAAATTAATTGGGAAGATTTGTACACCGCCAATTCCAATGAAAGAGCGGCCTATGTACTGTATGATGATGTCGCCGAGGATTCACAATTTATCCTTAATTCCGTGGGAAATCTAGAAATTGGTAAAAATACCCAATTGGATTTTGGGGCTACCTACAAAAGCTTTGTTTCTGAGAACTACGCCAAGATAAAAGATTTGTTAGCCGCGGATTTCCATGAGGATATAGACCCCTTTTCCGATACCCAAAACGATGTAAACGGTACTTTGGAAAAAGTGGAGGGCGATACCTTCAACTACCGGTATCAAGTGAATGGAACCCAATACAGTTCCTTTGTCCAGCTTAAACTTGATTTTGAAAGATGGAACGGATTTATCGCAGGGAACATTTCGGGAACCGACTACCAAAGGGAAGGTTTGTTCCTAAATGAACGTTTTCCCGATAATTCGTTGGGCGAGGGCGATAAAGTGCAATTTTCCAATTTTGGCGTTAAAGGTGGATTCACTTACAAATTTACCGGGCGCCATTGGATTACCGCCCAAGGAGCCTACCTAAGCCGCCCACCGGTTTTACAGAACGTCTTTATTAACCCCAGGGAGAATAAGGAGATAGTTCCCAATATTAAAAGTGAAACAATATCTTCCTTGGATTTGAATTATTATCTGCGACTTCCAAAACTAACGGGTAGGCTCACCGGGTATTATACCCGTTTCCAAGATGTTACGGACGTTAATTTCTTTTTCGTGGATGCCGGAGTAGGTTCGGACTTTGTTCAGGAGGTATTGACTGATTTAGATAGGCTCCATATGGGACTGGAATTGGGGATGGAGTATCACATATCCCCCATGGTAAAGCTGTCCGTTGCCGCCGCTGTTGGGAAGCACCTTTATGCCAGTGACCCTTTTGTGACCATAAATTTTGATACGGCCGGGGCGGAGGAGGATTTGATCGATCCCGAGGGAAACATCGACCTAGGGATGGCAGCGATCAAGGATTATAGATTGTCCCAAGGGCCACAGCAAGCCTATGCCGTGGGTGTAGAATACAGGGATCCCAAATATTGGTGGATCGGGGCTACGGCAAACTATTTGACGGACAACTTCGCCCAGATCTCCACCATAACCCGTACCCAGAGCTTTTATCTGGATCCTGAAACGGGCCAGCGCTTTCCGGATGCTACTGAAGAAAATGTAAACCCACTTTTGGCACAACGACCGTTGGACAGTTTTTACCTATTGAATTTGGTCGGGGGCAAATCATGGCTTAAAAACGGAAAATACATCAGTGTATTTGCCAGTGTAAACAACCTGTTCGATACGGTTTTTAGAACAGGCGGCTTTGAACAAAGTCGCAATGGAAATTTTGGACAATTGCGGGAGGATAACCTTAGCGGGACACCTTCCTTTGCTCCAAGATATTGGTATGGCTACGGGCGCACCTTTTTTTTGAACTTGGCCTTTAGTTTTTAAAGCCTGCAAAGTACCTGCCTTACCGGCAGGCAGGTACCCGACGATAGGGGACTTCCTTGTAGGCTTATGGACGAAATAAGAATGAAGTTATGAATAACGGTTCAACCAAAACTTTTATCATCATTCTCTTGATTTTAGATATATCCTGTGTCGCCGATCGCGATTTTAACTCCCCGTCAAGGAATTGTACAACGGATTTTACGGCAAACATCACCTATGCTGAGGTGAAGGAATTGTATAATGACGAAACTATCCAGATTCAGGAAGATCGGATTTTGGAAGGTTATGTGACCTCCTCGGACGAGGCCGGCAATTTTTTCAATGTGCTCCATTTTCAGGATAGTCCTGTAAATCCTACTCATGGATTTCAAATTGAGATCGATTTGCGCGATTCGCATTTGTTCTATCCGGTGGGGACCAAGATTTTCATCAAACTTGGGGGATTGTACCTGGGAAAGCGTGGGGAGGTCTTTCGGCTTGGGGGAACCTTTATCGCTTTTGGGAATCTTTCGGTAGGGAGATTGCCTACGGCCGTTTTGGAAGAGCATATCTTTGTTTCCTGTGATGAAGTAGTGGATATTGTTCCGGCTAAAATTTTGGTCAATGAATTACAGGATAGCCATATCAACACATTGGTCCACCTGGAAGATACAGAGGTTCTGGAAGAGGAATTGGGATTGCCTTTTGCCATAGAACGGGAGGAGACGGAGCGGACCTTAACGGACTGCGATGATAATGAACTTACCTTGTTGAACAGTGGTTTTGCGGATTTTCAAGCAGAGTTGCTTCCGGAAGGTAACGGAAGTATTACGGGAGTACTTACCAAGGATGGAAACGATTTTCAGTTGATTATCAGGGATTTGGAAGACATCGATTTTTCAGGGGAACGTTGCGAAAACCTAGTAGATGAATTCACTTCCAATGCCCTTTTTTTTTCGGAATTGGCCGATCCGGATAACAATACCCGAGCACGGTTTGTGGAACTGTATAATTCTGCCCTGGAGCCGTTACCTTTAAAGGGATGGACCTTAAAAAGGTATACCAATGACAATACGGAGGTAAGCTCTGTTATAGATTTATCTGAATTGACTGTTGGTGCGGAAAGTACCTTGCTCATTTCGCCCAATGCCGAGGAATTCGATTTGGTGTATGGTTTTGCACCAGATTTAGATGTAGGAACCAATAGCCCCGCGGATTCCAATGGGGACGATAATCTGGAATTGATAGATCCCTTTGGGACGGTCATTGACGTTTTCGGTGTTCCAGGGGAGGACGGTACCGGAACTGATCATGAATTTGAGGACGGCAGGGCCGTTAGAAAGCCCGAAATTACAAAAGCCAACCCTACCTTTACGTTTTCGGAATGGGTAATTTATAACGATTCGGGAGAGGCCGGTACCATAAATCGACCACAAAACGCACCGGAAGATTTTACTCCCGGAATTCGAGAATAAGGGGCCGTTATACAAGGATAATGGAGAACGATTCTTAACGACTTCTTTTACCACCTTATTATCCTAACTTCGCATGGAAAAACCGAACGATATGAACAACACGGATGTTTTTTTCAATGCCATTAGAAATGGGGATGTGGCCATTGTCCGTACAATGACTGAAGAAGACTTAAGCTTGATCCAAACCAAAGATCAAAGAGGGTCTACCCCTTTGATTTTGGCTACCTACTACGGTCATGGTGATATTGCAACCTTCTTGCTGGAAAAAGGCGCTCCCGTAGATATAAGGGATGCCTCCGGGAATACGGCCCTAATGGGGGTCTGTTTTAAGGGATATAAGGATTTGGCCATACTTCTGTTAACCCATGGTGCCGATGTTAACGTGCAAAATAGTATGGGAGCTACTGGTCTTGTTTATACGGCCATGTTCAACCAATTGGAAATGGCAAAACTCCTGATCCAGAACGGGGCGGATACCTCTCTAAAAGACGATAAGGGCAATACGGCCATGGATTATGCCAAAATGCAGGGTACCACGGATTTGGTAAATTTGCTCCAAAAAACCGTATAATTTGGAAACAGCGGAACAACTAAACCTGGTAAAACGCATACGTGCCCTGGCCGACGCCGGCTTGGTGTATTCCGAAAACGAATACGACCTTGAACGCTATACAGAACTTAGGGAAATAAGCCTAAAACTATTGGGCGCAATGACAAATAGCCCCCTAGAGGTCTTAAAGGACTTTTTTATGCCCGTGGAAGACTATCCTACGCCCAAGGTGGATGTGAGAGGGGTAATCCTCAACCAACAGGGCCAAATTCTTTTGGTAAGGGAAAGCGAGGACGGAAAATGGACCCTTCCCGGAGGGTGGGCCGATGTAGGCCATACCCCTTCGGAATGTATAGTAAAGGAAATAGCGGAAGAAACGGGACTGGAAGCTGAAGTTGTCCGGTTACTGGCGGTTTATGATAAAAAGTGCCATCCGCATCCACCACAACCGTTTTATATCTATAAATTGAATTTCCTCTGTACGATAACGGGAGGTGAACTAAATCCCAGCTTTGACATTAAGGATGTGGCTTATTTTCCTATGGACAAACTCCCGGAATTGTCCAAGGACAGGATGTTAAAAAGCCAATTGGAGCATTTGTATAAATTGGCCAAGGAAGCCGATGCCAAGGTATATATCGATTAATTTTTTAAGTCATGGGGAAAGAACTGAATATTGCCTTGATACAATCCCCTTTGTTTTGGGAAGATCCAAAACAAAATAGAAAAATGTTCTCGGAAATAATTGCGGGCATTTCAGACGACACGGATCTTATAGTACTTCCCGAGATGTTTACCACGGGATTTACCATGTCACCACAAAAAATTGACCCGTCCGAGGGAGTAAAGACCATAAAATGGATGCAAGGAGAAGCGGCCAAAAAGGACGCGGCCTTAATAGGAAGTATCGTTATGAAGGAGGACGATAAACATTTCAATCGTCTTTGTTTTGTGGAACCGGATGGGGGTATAAACACCTATGACAAACGCCATACGTTTACCCTTGCGGGGGAAGACAAAGTATATACAGCGGGGGAAAAGAAAGTGTTGACGGAGTTTAGGGGGTTTCGTTTTTATCCCCTTATTTGCTACGACCTTCGCTTTCCTGTATGGAGCCGCAATACAGAGGACTATGATGTATTGCTCTATGTGGCCAATTGGCCGGAAAAACGGGTCTTGGCCTGGGACACCTTATTAAAGGCACGCGCCATAGAGAATATGGCCTATTGCATTGGGGTCAATAGGGTTGGGGAAGATGGGGGCGGTTATGTATATTCCGGCCATTCGGCCGTGTACGATGGTTTAGGGAAACAACTGACATTCTCCGATAGGGAAACGGTTCTTTACGCTACCTTGGAAAAGGATCATATCCGGTCTATTCGCAATACCTTGCGATTTTTAGAGGATAGGGACCATTTTAGTCTGAAATAATAAAGGTCTGCTCCAACTCCCAATTAGCCCTTAGCTCAATTTCATTGGGGTAATAGCTCACTTTTTCTGGCTGTATGCGCTTCAAATAGTTGCCCGTATCCCATTTTTGGTTGCCATTACTGTCAAAAATGACCCGTAACAGATAAGTGGCGGGGTCTAGGGCATTAAATTCAAATACCTGGGGTTTTTCGGCATAGATTTCATGTTGGGTAGCTCCCTTTGCGTCGGTCAGTTGGATCAATAGTGGATAAGACAAACTGTCCGTGGCGATATTTAATCTAAGATTTCCATAATCTGCCAAACTTTTGGTGGCAAGCCTAAAGTTAACGGTATCATTGGTCTGCCCAAAAAAATCCGTGATGGCCCCTGGCAATAGGCTCAATGCGTAGCTTTCGTTGGGCTCCACCTCAAAATCAACATGTACCCTGTTCTTAGTGGAGTCCAAGGTGGTGCTAAAGGAAACGGCGGAAGAGTCTGTTTTCATCATACTCATTTGGAGCGTATCAATGGCTTCCAAAGGGGTATTGGCGCCGATGTAAAAAGGATCGTTAAAGCTCAGGGAACCGGTTTGGTTGGGGGCCAATTTTAGGGAGTCCGTTCCCACTTTTCTACTTTTTACCGTAAAGGTGTCTATAAGCTTCAACTTTTCATTGGTAACCGTAAAAACAAGGGAGTCCATTTCATAAGGCGTAAACCAAAAGTTTAACGTATCCTTCTCCGGATCTTTGAGAATTTTGGTGCTTATGGTATCCGGGATGGTACTGAGGGGTTCTATTTGTATATCTTTCCCCTCGCCATAGTAACCAAAAAGGATACGGTTACGTGCAACAAAGCTAGGGACGGAAATACTGTAATTCGGGATTTCCCGAAACAGGGTAAGCAGGTATATGGAATCTGTAGGTAGATCCACCGTATCCTTTTTGGTTACTATGGCGAGGGGAAAGATATACAAATAGAACCCCT
>JBCBSN010000082.1:0-16284 GCA_039819225.1 Bacteroidota bacterium
AACCTTCTCAAACTCCTTATGCCTTTTGATGCCCATACTTTTTACGAATCTCTGCACTATGCAACTTTACGTAATACGCTGCTCCCAAAATCCATAAAGGCAATTTACATTATTCCTATTTAATGGGCAAAATTTGTTAGTACTTAATCAATAATGATTGTATAATTTGTCAATCTCCTAATTTGCTTTTGAGAACAGCCTATTCGGAGGATTTTTAAAAAGGTAAATTTTCCAGTCCTCCATATCCCTGAACGTTATACGGACAAAATGTGGTTCATATGATGAAGATTTAAACGAATAACGACGATAAACGATAAACTGGCTTTCCTTTCCTAAAGTTTCCCAATCGCAATATTCCTGAATTGTATGGTCATGTCCCGGGACGGATGCAATTGAAGTCCCACCGATCCCTTTAGGTTGGCATCTTCAAGGGTATAGTCCATGACCCACTTTCCGTTGAGCCATACCGTGTAGGTATTGCCCGTTGCCATGGCCTTTAAGGAATTCCAATCGTCTTTTTTAAGTAAGTCCGCCACCCCTTGCGCCTCCACGGGATAGCCCTTTTTGGGCACATAGGGGGAACCGGTCATGTCCCGCTTTAGGGAACCCGAAATACCGATTTGAATCTGCGCGTTTTTTTCATCATCGCCTCGCATAAAGACACCGGAATCTATAGTGCCTTCCCCAAACTTAAAATCGAGCTGGATTACAAAGTCTTTGTACCTCTTCTTCGTCCATAAAATAGAACCTTTTTGTTCCGGATCGCTTCTTGCCCACAAGGTACCGTCCTTTATGGTCCACCAAATGTTTCCATCGGGCAACTGCCAACAGGAAAAATCCGTGCCGTCGAAAACGGTTTTCATTTTCCGGGCCTTTTGTCCATAGGTCAAGGAAACCATGAACACTATAAAAATCACAGAAAGTGCATATTTCATCTTTGAGCTCCTTTAAAGTTTTCAATTGGCTAAAGCGCCCTATAGATTAAAATCGTCAAAAGATCGCCCCAATTCCTCCTCCGAAAGTACGGAACCGCTATGTACCAGGATACGATAGTTGAAGGTGACGGACTTGTCTTTTTCCAATATAAAATCCAAGCGTTCCTTTCCTTTGGAGAAAATGGCCTGTCCCAAGGGGTTTGCCGCAAAAAGGCCATAGCCACGGGCATGCCAATACGTAGGGTAGCCTACGTTCCTTTTATGGTCCATGATAGTTATTGAAACTGTTTCCCCGTCGATTTCCCCTTCCAGTTTTACCCATTTGTTACGGGTGCCCCAGACAGCGTTGCCCGTGGCTCCCTCGCTTCCATAATAATTGCCGTTTACGCCATCGTTGTTCAAGGCTTGCACCTCGGTAACATTCCCTTCGGCATCCGTATAGGCAGCAGGTTTGTCCGATGGCAATTCCAGTTCCCGCGCCACGCGCACGGCGATCATACCCTCTTTATTATCCGTAAAGGATACTTCCTCCAGTGCCCTCAAGGTAGTAGAGCGGTCTATGATCCGTGTGTCGCCCTCTTCCGAAAAAGTGAATTCCGTAGTTTCCTCCAACAAGTCCTTGGCATCCGGTGATCGCCATATGGCCTTTATCCGCAGTGTTCCCGCATCGGCATCGCTTCTTAGGATTTCCTGATGCACGATAGTACCGTATTTATGCTTCTGTTCTTCCGGTATGGCATAGGAATTGTTCCAGAAATCCAAACCGTTAACATCCCCATAATTAAACCACTGCCCGGCATGGTGCGGATGGTCTATCCGCTCGAAGGGCCTGGGGTCATAGGGAAATCCCCGGGTAACTGTTTTTCCGCTTTTGGTCAATAAGGGATACAAGATGGGTTTAGGGGTTTGCCCGTCATACACGTACCGGGTAAACAGTTGTCCGTTGATTTTCACGGCAACCCTTTTTTGGGCATCGTCCAATTCAAGGTCTATTCTGGTCGTTTGCTCCTCTTCCATCTTGGTCGTACCCTCCTTGTGAGCTTTATCCTTATCCTTTTTCTCCATACAGGAAACGGATAAAAGGGAAAGCAATACCATTACATACATCGGTTCCTTTAACAGCTTCATCATTTCGCCTAATCAATATTGAAACACCTTGCCCCCTGCGAGCACATCCTGGTTCTTTGTATCAAAAGTGGCCCTAAGCCCTGTTCGCAAGGCGGCGGTGGTCATGATATTGGCAATGGAATGGTTGTACCCGGCCTCTACGGGCCCATTGGTGGTCTCCCTGCTACGCACGCACTCCATCCAGTTGAGCATGTGCAGCGAGGTCATGTTGTCCGCTCCAGTGTTCGCGGAGGTCACTACTTTTGGTGCATTCTCGGAAAGGTTGAAACCCGCCAATTTGTTGGGAGCCATGCCCATACTCTGGGCGTGTCGCTGGGACAAGCCTCCATTATCGCTAACTTTATTGGTAGCCAGGTTCAGCTCGCCTCCATTGGAGTAGTAGATTTCCTTGGTGCCACCTGCGGAATTGGTAAAGCGTGAAGAGTAGGTTACCTGAAAACCGGAATCGGCTTTATCCATTGGCCCATAATCGAAAACAGCGGTCATGGTATCATAATTCTTTCGGCCGTCCTTCCACAGATATATTCCGCCATTGGCGGCCACGCTCCTGGGATGGTCATACCCGGAGAACCAGTGTACGGTATCTATTTGATGGGACATCCATTGTCCCGGAATCCCTGAAGAGTAGGGCCAAAACAACCGATATTCCAAATATTTTCTGGCATCCCAAGGTTCATAGGGCCTGTTCATCAAATAGCGTTTCCAGTCCGTATCGGATTCCTTTATCTCCTTGGTCAATCGGGGCAGGCGCCAACGGCCCGGTTGGTTAACGTTCCAAGTCATTTCCACCATTACGATATCCCCGAACTTACCGGATTTTATAAACTTATCGGCCGCGTGATAATTGGCCCCGCTACGCCGTTGCGAGCCGATTTGAAAAACGATGCCGGAATCCTTTACCGCTTTCATCCCTACACGGGCATCGGCCATGGTTTCAGCGAACGGTTTTTCGCAGTAAACATCTTTTTTTGCATTGGCCGCCTCCACGGTATGGAGTGCATGTTGAAAATCCGCCGTAGAGATGATAACGGCATCTATTTTATTCTTGTCGTACATCTCCTCGTTGTTCCGCCATTCCTTTATCTTGTTCCCCGTTAATTCCTTGATATAGGCCGAACATTCCTCCCTACGTCTGTTCCAAATATCGGATACCCCTACAATCTCAAAATTTTGTGCTGCACTATGGCCGTTAAAGGCCGGTATCAAAGCCCCCTTTGCCCTGTTGGAAAACCCGACGATACCAACTCGGACACGGTCGTTTGCTCCCAATACTTTTCGATAGCTTTTCGCACTCAGCGTACCAGCCCCCAATATTATCCCACCTGTTGACAGGGTTGTTTTCTTAATAAAATTCCGTCTTGTCCTATCCATGATTCTTCTATTTTCAGTTGAATTGATAAACGTTTTTTAATCCGCCCCAGGGTCTCAAAAATTAAAGCACAGGAATTTATAAAATATTTTTGATGTGTTCCTTGTGGGATTCGGATTTTTTCAATTTGCTCAAAAATCGCCGCTTTGCGTCCAGTCGCATTTATCTGCCTGCACTCTGGGCTTTCCTCAAATTCGCCCCCGTTTTTTTATGGTTCCATAGCCCAGCTACCTCGGCTCCCTTCGGTTAAGCTCAGGACAGGTCATTCGGTATAGGTATACAACTCAAAAAAGTCCAAGAGCCTGTTTAGATTTCCAAGTTTTTGCTTTTTAGACCGGCAAGAAGATCCGCCCATGCTTTGGGTTTTCCTCGACTACGCTCGGCACAACGTGCTCAGCGACCAGCGGATAACACCTTGCAGGTCTTCACAATCGTGGGTTTCCCCATTAGGGCATGTTCTTCTATAGAAATAGCAAGACATTTGGTCTTATGTCTATCATCTTACGTTTCTATTTATTCTGTTCGTAAACTTTTTACGGGATCCGCATTGGCAGCAGCCATCGTCCTTAAGCTGATAATCGTCAATGCAATGATTAGCATAGTGGCTCCACCCAGAAAAAAGATCCACCAACTTAGTGTCGTTTTATAGGCAAAACCCTGTAACCAATAGTCCAGGCCCCACCAAGCCATGGGTGCGGCCATGGCGAACGCAATACCCACCAAAATCAAAAATTCCTTACAAAGCAATAGGTTCAACTGCGCCAGTGAGGCACCCAATATTTTCCGAATCCCTATTTCCTTGGTTCGGCGCTCTGTGGTATGGATGACAAGGCCTAAGAGGCCTAAACAACTGATTAAGATAGCAAGGCCAGTGGCCCATTTTAATAAAAAGGAAGCCTTGCGTTCCTGGGTATAAAAGCGTTGTATGGTATCATCCATGAAATGAAATTCAAAATTGCTTTCTGGATGAAGCGTTTTCCACATTTCTTCAATTTGAACAATCGTTTCCGACCACTTCCCCTGATTTGATGCCTCCAACGAAAAATGAATAGTATTGAATTGTGAGTATTCCCTCCTCTCCCTATCTCCAATAAGGGCCATAGGTTTAATGGTACTGTGCAGGGAACGTTGGTTAAAATCTTCCATAACCCCAACTATTGGGCTGCTTTTCCCATCGACTTTTAACATTTGCCCCAGCGCATCTTTGGGATTCTGAAACCCCAACTGTTGGGCATACGTTCGGTTAATGACATATTCGCCAATGGTATCATTGAGCCTGTCCCTTCCCGCCAAAAGCGAAATATCGTATAGTTTTCTATAGTATAAATCCCCAAAAAGTAGTTCCACATCCGTATGGGTCTCATTGCCCTCGTGTACAAAGGTGAGGGTGGAGCCGAACATATTGGTGGAGGCCGGGGGATTGCCCCCCAAACTTACTTCGGATATTTGGGGAATGGATCGTAATTCTTCGGCAAAGACCTTTCGCTTGTCCAAATCGTGGATTTGCCAGGCACGGACAAAGGCGTTGGCCTGGGTTTTAAACCCCATATCCTTTTTCATCAAATAGTTCATCTGTTTCCCTACGAACAAGGTGGCAATAATAAAAATCTGCGCAATAACAAATTGAAATACGGTCAGATATCTCCGTAAAGACGATCTGGACTCCCCGAATACAGTCCGGTTTTGTAGAACCGTTATCGGCCTAAAGCAGGATTGAAATAGGGCCGGATATAACCCGGACAAAAGAGCAACCCCAATCAATAGTAATGGTATAGCCGCTAGAATGGCAGGTTGCAAGAAAAACCCGTACTCCATTCCCAACGGGATAAAATCAGAAAATATACGCAATAGCCACGGGAGCAACACCAAGGAAATAAGGGCCGCCATGAAGGTTAACAAAAACGTTTCGCCCATAAATTGAAGTATCAATTGCTTTTTGGAACTTCCCAAGGTTTTCCGTATCCCTATTTCCTTAGATCGTTGGGTTGCTTGGGCCGTATTTAGGTTGATAAAATTAATAGTGGCCAATAGCAGTAGAAATAAGGCAACGAGGGCCAAACTTATCAATACCGATTTATTGGCCCTATGGCCTACATTATTGAATACCCCATATTTGGGATTAAAATGAACATCTGCCAGCGGCTGTAGGTGAAAATAACGCTCTTGCCCCATTTCCTTCAGTTTTGTATCCTCATGTGTCTTGGCCAACAAATTCAATCGTTCTTGAATCTCAACAAGTCTTTGATGGTCCTCTATCTTTACAAAGACTTGAGTAGCCGAGTTTGTATTGTTCCATTCCGAATTAAATACCTGATTTTTTGCCCCTGTAGCGACCGCCGTTTTTAGCGATAAGAATTCTCTAAAGATGAAATCTGTTCGGTGTTCAAGGTCTTTAACGACCCCAACGACTTTTACGGGAACCGAATCGTTATAGGTCAAAGTACGCTCAAGCGCTTGGCCGGGTAGTTTATCCGGAAAATATTGTTTTGCCCTTTCTTCGGTAAGTACTACTTCATTGGGATTTGTAAGTATTCCGTCCGCGCTCCCCGCCAGCCACTTGTATTGGAATACTTGGAAATAATTGCCGTGGGCATATACCACATGGGCAGGGTTTTTATGATCATCGGCCACGAGTTCACTCTTCACTACATCAAGCCGTGCATTAAAAAAGGGGGCCACGAGTTCAACTCCGGGTACATTTTGTTTCAGTTCATCGATTAAGGGTACGGCCACACCCCTATTATGAAAATCCCCAACGGATGTCCTAAAATCCGTAGTGACCCTATAGATGCGATTCCGATCCGGATGAAAAGTGTCAAAGGTAAGGTCATAATAGATCAAGGCCCCGATAATAAAAGAAGCACTAAGGCCAACGGAAAGCCCAAGGATATTAATCAAGGAAAATACCTTGTTCTTCCAGATGTTCCGCCAAGCAGTTTTTAGATAGTTTTTGAACATTTTACTCTTTTAGATTGATGAATAATCATCTTCTTTATCGGTTCCAGACCTGGTATTGCTCCTGCTTGCATTACCAAGTTTTTACTTTTTAGACCGGCAAAAAGTTCTTCCCCCTGGGCTGAGCGCGTTCTGCCAAGTATAGCCGAAGCCACGGCGAAGGAAACCTCGCAGGTCTTCACAATTATGGCTTTCCCAATAAGGGTTTACCCTTGAAACAACTCAACCTCCAGTCTTACGTCTAACATCCAAAATTTCAGGTCTATTTCATTCAGTTCGCAAGCTCTTTATCGGCACCTTCAAAGCGGCATCAATAGATTGATAGCTTATGGTAAACAACGCAATAATCAGGGCAATGGCCCCGGCACTGGCAAATACCTGCCAGCCTATATGGGCCTTATAGGCAAAATCCTCCAGCCAACTGCTCATCATATACCACCCAATGGGCGCGGCAATAAGAATCGAGAGCAAAATCAACTTTAGGAAATCCCAGGTCAACAAGGTATAGATGGCCTTGAAAGGAGCACCCAGGACCATACGTATGCTTATCTCCTTTTTTCGCTGCTCTACCATAAATGCGGACAAGGCAAAAAGACCAAGACATGCCACGAAAATGGCAAAGAACGCAAAGCTGTTGAAAATTTTGCCCATGCGCTGTACATCTTCATGCATTTGGGCAAATCTTTGGTCCAGGAACGTATAGCTTAGAGCCTGGTTGGGCACATTGCGGTCCCAAATGGCCCTTATGCCCGCCAGGGATTCCTTAATGTTCCCCGAACGGAGTTTTACCGCTATGGCCCCAAGGTCATTCCCAACGCACAGGGCCACAGGAGTAATCCCTTCTTTCATGGATTTAAAATGAAAGTCTTCCACAACCCCTACGATGACCCAATGCTGGTAGTTGTTGTCCAACCGTTTCCCCAGAGGTCGCTCAAGCCCTAACTCTTGCACCATTTTTCTATTGACGATAACCGAATTGACCGAGTCCGAAGCAAATTTCCTTGAAAAGTCCCTCCCTGCAGTGATGCGCATGCCCATGGTCTTGATATAGTCATAGTCTATACGCCAGGTTTGACTTAAAACCCCCTCATTTTCGCTTCCTTCGCCAACAACGGTAAACGTAGTCTGATTTCGTCTAGAACCCTCAACGGGCCAATAATCACCTTGGGAAACCTTTTGTACCTGGGTCAATTGCCCAAGCTGTTGTTTAAAACTCTCCGCCTTGTCTCCCAGCACATTGGCACCTTCCAAGATTACCACCCGTTCCTTATCGTATCCGAGGTCTTTCCCCAGAATAAAATCCATCTGCTTGTAGATGATCAGTGTTCCGATAATCAAAACCACCGATGTTGCAAACTGAAAGACAACCAGTCCACTTCGAAATCTACCACTTTTACCACCCTTGTTTAATCTCCCTTTTAAAACATGTACAGGTTTAAAAGCGGAAAGATAAAATGCGGGGTACAATCCCGAAATAATCCCTACAATCAATGCGGATATGAGCAGGATAGGAATAAACCACCATGAATCCCAAGGAATTAGTATGGTCTTTGCCGCGATGGAGTTGAAGAGGGGAAGCAATATCCAAGCAAGGAGTACCCCGAGGATAAAGGATAAAAGGCTAAACAAAACCGACTCGGTCAAAAACTGGGCCACAAGGTTACCTTTGAACGCCCCCACAGTTTTACGCAAACCTACTTCTTTGGCCCTATTTGCCGATCTTGCGGTGGCCAAGTTGATAAAATTGATACAGGCCAAAAGCAAAATAAACCCAGCGATGGCCGCAAACAGCCAAACAAAGCGAATGTCTCCATGTTGTAATCCGTCGGCCATTGCCATATCCGATTTTAAGTGGATGTCGCCAATGGGCTGTAATTTGTATTCTATCCCTTTTAGAATTTCTATAAAAGAGGCATCCCTGCCCCTTTGTATCTGCGCGGGAATCACATAGGTCTCAAGTATGGAACGCATTTTATCCTGTAGCGCAGTTACATCGCTCTTTTCGTCCAAAAGGACATAGGTAAAATAATTTTGTGATGTCCAACTTAGATTGGTATCATCAATAGGTAACAGAAAATCAAAATGAAGATGTGAATTACTGGGAAAATCCGGCATCACGCCTGTTATGGTATACGGTCTTGAAGTGTTATCGTCCAAGATCAACGTTTGCCCCAACGCTTTTCCATCGGGAAAGTATTTTGTTGCTTTCGATTCCGAGATAACTAGGTTTAGCGGTCCGATCAATGCCTCTTCAGGGTTGCCCTGAATGAGCGGAATTTCCAATATTTCAAAAATATTTTGGTCGCCGTACAAGAAACCCTGCTCAAAAATATTCTGGGTATCACTCCCCGATCGAAACGCCCTTTTTCCTCCGGAAGAGAGTGCGCTGCCATATATTTTACCGGCCTTTCCAATTTCGGGGAAATCCGCTTCGAGAGTTTGTGCCATGGGCAATGGAAAATGGGTACTTTTTTTCATTTCCCCATCAATTTGGGCCTGCATAACCACCCTATAGATTCGATCCGCATTGGAATAGTGTTTATCATAGCTCAATTCATCCCGTATAAATAGGGCGATCAATAGGCATGCGGCGATCCCCAGAGCGAAACCACCAATTTTTATGACAGTAAAAAACTTCTCCTTTTGAATACTTCGCCAGGCAATCTTTAAATAGTTCTTAAACATGGTTTTTGTTTTTCTGACCTCCCCCTAGCCCCCTCCAAAAGAAGGGGGAATGAATTCGGAATTAATTCTACTCGTACCTCTTTAGACTTACGAGGAGGTCCGATTTTGCTTCGGTTACGCTCAGTGAACAGCGGACAACACCTTGCAGGTTTTCCCTATTGTAGGTTTCCCCATTAGGGGATATCCTTATATCGAAATAACAAAACCTTTGGTCTTACGTCTTATGTCTATCATCCAACATCTTATTCATTCCGTTCGTAAACTTTTTACCGGATTGGCGTTGGCTGCCTTTATGGCCTGGAAGCTTACCGTTAGCAAGGTAATGGCTATTGCCCCTAATACGGCCAGGGCAAAGATCCACCATTCCAGGATGACCCGGTAGGGATACTCCTGTAACCACCCGTTCATGATATAGTATGAAATGGGAATGGCGATAAAGCAGGAGATGACCACCAACTTCAAAAAATCCTTGGACAGCATGTTCCATACATTAAAGACCGTGGCCCCCAGAACCTTACGAACCCCAATTTCTTTGGTGCGCTGCTCGGCCACAAAGGAGGTAAGCCCAAAGAGCCCAAGGCAACTGATCAAAATGGCCAAAGCCGTAAATATGGCAGCGAGACTGCCAATACGTTCCTCGGCGGCAAACTTCTCCCCGTACTTCTCGTCCACAAAATCATATTGGAAGGGAACGTCGGGAAAGTGCTCTGTAAACACCCGTTCTATGGTGGCAATACTTTGGTTTGCGCTTTGTTTTGGGTTCAGCCGCATATTGTAGTAACTGCCATGCCCGTGTTTGTCAAATACATACACCCCTTGCTTCACCTGGGTATATGGGGATTGGGTGATCATATCTTCCACCACCCCGATGATCTTGAGCGGGGGATCTGGATCTTCCTCATCATCATCCTTGATCAAAGTACCTACAGGATTTGCCAGCCCCATATACTTTTGGGCCGTTTGGTT
The DNA here is from genome assembly GCA_039819225.1 of Bacteroidota bacterium. Lineage (GTDB taxonomy): Bacteria > Bacteroidota > Bacteroidia > Flavobacteriales > Flavobacteriaceae > Ulvibacterium. Next base: position 10,039 of record JBCBSN010000082.1, read on the forward strand.
TATAAGAACCGCATTGGAATCCGAGGCGAACTCCCTGGAAAAATCGCGCCCCTCTACAATGGTAAGGTTTAAGGTCTTGGCATAATCATGGGAAACCTCCGTCCATGCCAGGTCTTCTTGAAAACCTTCCGGTTTTCCCTCCCAGGTAAAACCACTGCGGTTGGACCATATTTGGGTAGTAGGGCTACTGGAGGTGGCCATCTCCGTTACCGCTCCGGAATTGACGAACTCCTCCCGCATTAAATCATACTTACCCGTAAAATCATCGCTAAAGGTGGCCACCTGGATCAAGCCTTCCTTATCATAACCTACAGGTCTGTTTTTGGCGTGGTTGATCTGTTGCATCACAATTACGGTACCAATGATAAACGCCACCGAAACGGTAAACTGCAGGACTACCAAGATCTTTCTGGGCAACCCGGCATATTTGCCCCCCTTAAAAGTTCCCTTTAGCACGTCCACAGGCCTAAAAGAAGATAAGTACAAGGCGGGGTAACTCCCGGCCAATAGGGAGGTAAATGCAATCAACATCAGGGAAATACCCCAAAATAACGGATTGGCCCAAGGGAAGGTTATTTCTTTCCTGGCCAGATCGTTAAACCCGTTGAGAGTCGATAATACCAGCAGTATGGCCACAATAAAGGCAAAGAGCACCACCAAAAAGGATTCGCTCAAAAATTGATATATCAACTGGTTGCGTTGGGATCCTATGGATTTGCGAATTCCTACCTCCTTAGCCCTTTTTTCGGAACGGGCGGTACTCAGGTTCATAAAATTGATACAGGCCAACAGCAGTACAAAGAGCCCGATTATCCCGAACATCCATACATATTTTATCCGCCCGCCTACTTGTTTGCCATTTTCAAAATTCCCATGTAAATGCCATTCTTTCATAGGAAAAAGGAAGAGCTGGGGGTTAAACTCCGCAGAATCCTCATTGAGTTCCTTTTTTACATTTCGTATGGTTCCGGTCACTTCTTCCATAGTGGTATGGTCCGCAATCTGGACGAACATTTGAAAGGAATTGTTGCCCCAAAACTTAATGGCTTCCTTTGCCCATCCTCTTGTTGACACATAATACTCCCATGGCATAATAAACTCCAGATCGTGAAAGGAGTTGTTGAACGGAATATCCTCATACACTGCAGAGACCACCATACCGTCCTTATTGTCCACTTTTACCGTTTTGCCCAGGGGGTCTTCCTTTCCAAAGAGGATCTGTGCCAAGGATTCCGAAAGCATTATGGAGTTCACCTCGCGCAATCCGTCCTTTTCCCCTTTTAGCACTTTCAGGTCCAAAAGTTCCGGGGCCTCCCTTTGCATAAAATTCCCGGTTCCGGAAAGGTTCTTTTCCCCATACTTCAAATACTGCGTTTGGTTCCAGGAAGACATGACCAAGTGCCTAAAATTATCCGCATACCCATCCCTAAAGGCCGGTTCCAAGGGTCGGGGAATTGCAGGCCCTGTTCCTGTTCTCCCATTAAACGTTTGGGACTGAAACACTTGCGCGATTTGGTTCCTTTCTTTAAAGTAGCTATTATGGGTAAGCTCGTCCTCTACCCATAATCCTATCATTAGGGTTACGGCCATTCCCAGGGCCAATCCGCCAATATTGATGGCCGTATAACCTTTGTTCTTGCTTAGGTTTCTCCACGCGATTTTTAGATAGTTTTTAAACATGATGTTTTTTTAAATTGATGAATCCCTATTGAACTCATCTTGAGTTCATTTTCTTTTTTATCATCCGGGCCCAGAACCCAAAGGCTTGTGCCAAGTTTTGGCATCTAACACCTTCGGGGTCTTCCCTCTGGGTTTTTCCCTTTTCCTCTTAGACCTACAAGGTTCCCCTTCTTTACCTTCGACTACGCTCAGGTACCAGGCGGGGGAAACCTTGCAGGTCTTATCCCCGAAAAGGTTTCGCACTTCGTATTTCCAGTTTCGTATTTTGTACTTTTAAAAACACCCCTAAAGTCCCCTCAAGGGGACAATCCCACATTATAAATTTATCTTACGTCTAAAATCTGATATCTCAGGTCTGGATTACTCCGTCCGTAAGCTCTTTACCGGGTTCATTATGGCCGCTTTATAACTTTCCCATCCTACCGTTAGTAAGGCTACCAGAAAAGTAATGCCTGCAGCAAGGGCAAAAATCCACCATTGCAATTGAATGCGGTAGGCAAAGCCTTCTAACCAAATATGCATAATATAATAACCTAATGGTAAGGCAATTAGCAATGAAACACCAATAAGTCTTATAAAGTCTTTGGAAAGCAAAACCATGATTTGTGAAACCGAGGATCCCAATACCTTGCGTACACCTATCTCCTTAAAGCGCTGCTCAGTGGTAAAAGTAACAAGGCCGAAAAGGCCCAAACAGGCCACGAATATGGTTAGCAACGCAAATACTTCAAGTACAGTTCCCATTTTGCGCTCGGCGGCAAAGGTCTGTCGGTACGATTCGTCAAGAATAGTATACCCAAAGGGTTCTTTGGAATTAAACCCATTCCAAAGCTTCTGGGCATCTTCGATCAGTTCGGCCATATTGCCCTCTTCCGCTCGAATAAGAAGTCCTCCGTAGGCTCTATTCCGCATTAGCAAAGGTTCAATGGCCTGTTTAAAGGTATTGAAGTGAAAGTCTTTAACTACCCCAATAACCGTCAGTTTATGATGTCCGTCGTCAATGGTTTTTCCAATGGCGTTATTCCCAAGGCCGAAAAGTTTGGCATAGGTCTGGTTAATGATCACATTTGTGGAATCGGTGCCATATTCCTTTGAAAAATTACGCCCGGCCACCAATTGCATGCCCATGGTGGACAAATAGTTTTCGTCAATATTATATTCGGGCATTCTTCTACTGACCCTCCCATCGGCATATATAATGGCTTGATTCTTGTCGGTCGGCCCTGCCGGTACAAAAGCCGACTGACTTAGATGGGTCACCCTTGGGTTTTTGAGCAAGGTATTTTTAAAAGCTTCATGGTCTTTGCCCAAAAGGTAAGATTCCCTGATGACCAGAATTTGCTCTTTATCATAACCCAAATCCTTATTCTGTATATAGTCCATTTGTTGGTTTACGATTAGCGTTGCCAAGATCAGGCCTGCCGAAATCATAAATTGAAATAGCACCAAAGCACTTCGGACGCCCTTATTTTCACCACTTCCCAAAAACTTACTTTTTAATGCTGAAACAGGCTTAAACGACGATAGTAGAAAAGCGGGATAACTACCAGACAACATACCGATAACCAGTGCCATAACAAACAGGGCAAGCAGTATGGAGGGTCTTAATAGTAGTTCAAATTGTAAATTCTTGGCCGAAACGGCATTGTACAAAGGCAGGGACACGGCCACCAAAACAGACGCAAGGACAATCGCAATAAAAACCACGATAAAGGCCTCAAATAAAAACTGACCTATCAATTGCTTTCTATTCGAACCCAAAACTTTGCGAACCCCAACTTCTCTCGCTCTTTTACCCGACGCTGCCGTAGCGAGGTTTACAAAATTGATACAGGCAATCAGCAACATAAAAAAGGCAACTACACTAAAAATATAGACGTCGGCTATATCTCCCCCGGGTTCCAACTCACTATAGGTAGAATTATCGGAATACAGATGAATGTCGATCAAGGGCTGCAGTATAAACCCAAGCTTGTTCTCTTTGGTGAATTCTGCCAGCGGTACCCCCATTTCTTCCTGTATTTTGGGCCCCATATATTTTGCGATCAGTTGTGGAAGCTTACCTTCTAACGCTTTATAATCACTGTCCTCATGTAAAAGCAGGTAAGTAAAGAAGTCTCCCCTAAACCAAGAATCGCTCTTGGCTTCTTCTAAACCGGTCATGGACATGAAGATATCGAAATGAAAATGTGCGTTTTGGGGAACGTCTTCAATGATTCCGGTAACCGTTATAGGTTCTTTGTGGCCTTCAACATAGAAGGTACGGCCAATGGCATTGGCCCCACCAAAAAGCTTTTGGGCCTCTGTTTGAGTAAGGACGGCAGTGTCCGGTTTCTCCAAAGGGGTTTGGCTATCGCCCTCTACAATGGGCAGGGTAAATACCTCAAAGAAATTGGTATCGACAAAGGCGAGTGCATTCTCACGATAGGCATTGTTTCCGACTTGAATCTTTTGGGCCCCAAAATTCCGAATACGGGTTGCATCGACTACTTCGGCATAATCACGTTTTAGGGTTTGTGCAACAGGTGCCATTACCCCACCTTCCTTTATTTCTTCTCCTCCAACATTGGCCCTAAATACGATACGAACAATGGCATCGGCTTTTTCATTAAATCGGTCATAGCTCAATTCATCGATTACAAAAAGGGCTATAATTAAACATGAAGCAATGCCCAGAGAAAGTCCGATTATATTAAGCACCGTTGTACCCTTATTTTTCAGAAGGTTTCGCCACGCGATTTTTAAATAGTTTTTGAACATGATTCTTTGTTTTACTTCATTCCTGTCCTTCGGCTTCGTTTAGGCCATCCAATCAATACAAGGAAGACCTCGCCTGTTTTGTTTCAATTAGTATAGGCCTCCCTTGACCCCTATTTTTTTAGGGGATTAAGTCAATAAAGCTTCCCTTTATCTTCTTGTTCCAGACCTGACAGGTTTTTAGATGCCAATGCTTGGCACGGGCCTGTCAGGTCTGTTACGTCTTGGTTTTGCTCCTGCTTGCATTACCAGGTTTTTACTTTTTAGACCTAAAAGGAGATCTATGCTTCGGCTTTACCTCGACTACGTTCGGCACAACGCACTCGGCGACCAGTGGATAACACCTTGCCGGTCTTCGCGATCGTGGGTTTCCCCATTGGGGCGTCTCCTTATGTAGAAATACCAAAACCTTCGGTCTTACGTCTTATGTCTATCATCTTACATCTTTATTTATTCCGTTCGTAAACTTTTAATCGGGTTGACATTGGCCGCGCCAAAAGCATGAAAACTCGCCGTTACCATGGCAATACCTATAACAATGCCCCCGGCAAGAGCGAAAACCCCCCAACCCAAATCTATCCGATAGTCAAAATCCCTAAGCCAATCCGACATCAGCCAATGCGCTAGGGGAAAGGCAATACAGACAGCGATCAGTACCGGCCTTAAAAAATCCTTGGACAACATTTGTACGATCCCTAAAACGGTTGCCCCCAATACTTTGCGAATCCCGATTTCCTTGGTGCGCTGTTCGGCCGTAAAGGCGGTCAATCCAAAAATTCCCAAACAGGCAATGCAAATGGCGAGTATGGAAAAAATATTGGCCAGGACGCCCAACACCTGCAAGCCCTTAAAACGGGCATTGAACAGTTGATCCTCAAATTGGTATTCAAAAGGAAAAGCGGGATTGTATTTTTTTAACACCTGCTCAATCTCGGCAAGGGTTTGCGAAACGGCCGTCCCCGATTTCATACTCACGTACATATGCTTAGCCCATCTATTATTGAAAAACATGGCGGGTTTATTGTTGTTTACTTCATACATATTGCCATACCGAAAATCACTCACCACCCCGATTACATTATACGTAGTTCCCCAGCGATGAATAGTCTTCCCAACGGGACTACCACCCCCCATCAATTTTGCAAAGGATTGGGTGATGATGGTATTGGTGCTATCCATAACCCTGTTTTCATTAAAACCACGGCCTTCTAGGAGTACCAATCCCATAGTCTCAAAAAAATTGGGGGTGATGTATCGATGCCGGATCAGAACATCCTCGGTATCCGTTGCCCCCTGCCATGTAATACCTGTACCATTGTCTCCACTCTCCAACATCCTTTTGCTGGAAAGTGCCACATTTTCAATTCCCCCAGAAGCCATCAAATCTTCCTTAATGGGGTCAAAATCCGAAATCATATTCCCGGTAACAGGTATATCCAAAAGGTTTTCCTTGTTATACCCCATATCCCTTGATTTGGCATGAACCACCTGTTTATAAATGACCAAGGTAGCTATTATAAACACCAAGGAAGCCGTAAACTGGCTAACAACCAGGGCTTTTCGCACATAGGCAGAACTACCTCGTTTTTGCTTTATACCCTTTAGAATCCGTGCAGGTTTAAATGAGGAGAGATAAAACGAAGGATACCACCCCGCCAAAAGGCCGCATGCAAGGGTGATGCCCAAAAGAGACAACAGGTGTATTGGGCGATACAGTTGGAGCGAAAGTTGCTTTTCCACCAACGTATTGAAAAAGGGAAGGGCTATCATTAGAAGAAAAACGCTAAGTATCGATGCGATACCGGCAAT
>JBCBSN010000083.1:0-16246 GCA_039819225.1 Bacteroidota bacterium
TACATCTATTACCACGTTAGGTTTGTGCGTAATAGACTACATAATGAATCGTAGACCTAAAAACAATTAAGAAAACTCTTTTTAAGATAAAAATTTCCTCCGAAAAACTATTTCATTTGAATGGATGTTGATATAGAAAATTTTAATTTTACGTTGTAAAAAAAATTTCCCTGGAAAATTCTTATTTTGCGGTAAGAAGAAAGTTCCCTCTGAAACACTAATTCATTCAAGTTGACACTTGCCGAGGGTACTCTTGTTGCCATAGAAATTTTGGCCGTGGGCAACGGCTTTTTGGTCGGGCTCTATCTTATGGCTCGCAGCAAAATATCCAAACCTACCTTTTTGTTAGGGATATTCCTTGTCCTTTACGCCTTGATAATATGCCCTGCCATTTTTAAGGCCTTACGTATCTGGGACCAAATGCATCTTTTAAAGGCGTTGCCGATATACCAAAGTGTATGGTTCATGAGCCCTACTTTTTATTATTATACCCAAAATGTATCCGCATTTAAAAAAAACAAACACCCCTATTGGATGCTCGTTCCCGGCCTGTTCCTGGTATTGATCAAAATGGCGTCTCTTTTATTGGGCGACAGTTTTTTCGGGATCGAAGATTTACATCTGCGTATTGACAAAATATCATTTCTTTTAGGACATTTCTATATTTATCTAATAGCCTCCCTAAACCTAAGGTATGTCAACGCACATATTGCCAAGGTAGGGGATTTTTTTTCCTCGGTGGCCGGGAAGGAACTAAAATGGGCAAAGGCATATATCTACTTTTGTATGGGTGTATGTACATTTTCCCTGATTATGGTTACCTCGGTGGACCAACACGATTATGCACTTAGGCTGCCCTATGCGTTTATATTGTTTTTCAGTGTTGTTTGGTTGAGCTTCCATGGAACGAGGCAGCTCAATGTGGCACGTATCATGGCAAACCTGAGCGATTACGGATTGGCGAAAAGAACGGAAACGGCCAAAAGACAACCTGAGAAGGAAGACAAGGAAATGGCCCAGATTATAGCAAGGCTCCGGGAACTGCTTCGCGAAAGGGAGCTGTACGCGGATTCCGAGCTCAACATCGTTGACGTTGCGGTGTCCCTGGGCGTACATCCGAAAAAACTGTCCAGGGCCATCAACAGTTCTACCGGGGGCAACTTCAACCGCTATATCAACGAATATAGGGTGGAAAGGGCCAAGGAACTGCTCAAGGATCCGGATTGGGGACATTTCACTATAGATGGCGTGGGGAAGGAAGTGGGCTTCCAGAGCAAGAGCACCTTCTACCGCGCCTTTAAGGTACTGGCCGGGACCACTCCCCTGGAGTACCAGAATTCCTAAAAAACGACAAAATAGTTCCAAAATCGGAAATCGGAACCATCCTACGCCCAAAAATTTATGTTATTCGGGGGCACCTCGCCATCTTTGTGGGAAAAAACCAAATTTATGAAGTATGCCGAACTTAACCCCAAAGGGGATTTTACGAACTGGGACGAAGAGAAACTGAACGAACTGGAGCGGACGGAGTTCCCGGAGGAACTGGGAAACCGGCTCCTTTTCGAGAACGACAGGGTAAGGCTCTGGGAACTGCGATTGGCCCCCCAGGACAGGTTGCCCTTTCGCAGATTTAGGAACGATTACAGCTGGTCCTGCCCCTCAGGGGGAATGTTGGTGGAACGGAACTGTAACGGGACGATCCTGTTCTCGCATTTTGAAAAGGAGGACAAGGGCCATGTGGACGTCAAGGAACGGATACAGATCAAGGACATGCAGAACATAGGGTTCGAGAGCCTTAGGATGCATATTATGGAGTACTTATAGTCTGGCGGATCCGGGCAAAAGAATATAGAGCTATGGCTTAAACTAGGGTGTTGGGAAAATAATGGCTAGTGGCCCAAAGCAAATGCCAAGATTTGATTCCCCTTCTCAGCATCCAGTTTTTCACCCCCACAGGCCAGTGTAATGTACTGCACCCCATTAAGCTCATACATTGCGGGGGTGGCAAAAGAAGCGGCAGGTAGTTTATATTCCCATAAGAGCTTTCCGGTATGCCTGTCATAGGCCCTAAAATACCCATCCCGGGTGGCAGCGATAAAAAGCAATCCGTTTTCCGTAATGATGGGCCCCCCATAGTTTTCCGTACCCGTACCAATGCCTTTTTCCCCAAGTTCAGGGGTGTTTCCAAAAGGAACGGACCAAAGATATTCCCCGGAATTCAGGTCTATGGCATGTAGGGTTCCCCATGGGGGCGCTATTGCCGGAAGCCCCCTATTATCCACAAACTTGTGATAACCTGTATGGGTATATGGAATGTCATTGGGAACCTTCTCCGTAGACTTTTCAACCACGCTATGCTGCGTTTCCTCGTCAAAAAGAAAACGTAAAAGTGCCTCTAACTCTGTTTTTGGAATATCCGGGAAACCGGTCATCATGCCTTTTCCCTGTTTAATAATATCCATTATTTCCTTTTTCTCCTTGCGCAATTGAAGATCGATCAAGGAGGGAAACCCACTGGCTATCATGCCCGTTCTGTCCGCCTGGTGGCAAGTGACGCAGTACTTGTTATAAACGCCTTGGCCCAGGGGAAGACCTGTATATTCATTTTTGGCAATGCCCATTTGCAACATCCTTGGCATTTCGTTAGAGTTTACATATAAAATTCCATTTTCCGGGTCGGCACCGGCTCCGCCCCATTCGGCCGCTCCATCATAGCCGGGCAACAGGATTACCGGATCCAAACTTGGTGGGGCATAGATTCGCGTATCCGCCGTTCGTAAAAGCTCTTGAAGCTCTTCCTTATTTTCCGCATAGGGGCTAACACTGTTCTCGTGCAATTCGGTGGACTGTCTTGCAAAGGGCTTCGGTTTTACCGGAAAAGGTTGGGTACTGGCGGCTTGTTCCCCATCCAGGGAGGAAGCCGGTACGGGCCGCTCTTCGATATCAAACAAAGGTTCGCCGGTCATTCGATCAAAAACATAGACGTAGCCCTGTTTGGTGGTTTGTGCCACCGCCGGGATTTTTGTTCCGTTCCGTTCCACTTGTATTAAGTTTGGCGGGGCGGGGAGGTCACGATCCCATATGTCGTGATGGGTAAATTGAAAATGCCAAATATATTCCCCGTTATCGGCATTGAGCGCAACAAGGCTATTGGCATATAAATTGTCGCCTTTACGGATTCCACCATAAAAATCGGGAGCTGCCGAACCCGTAGGCACATAGATAATTCCAGCTTCCTCATCCACTGCCATACCTGCCCAATTGTTGGCGGCACCGATCAGGGCGTCTTCCCGGGGATTATCGTCACCCCAAGTATCGAAGCCTTGTTCGCCCACTTCGGGAATGGTATGGAACACCCATTCCAGCGCCCCGGTAATTACGTTGAACGCCATAATATCGCCCGGGGGTGCACCGGGCCCTTCCGATAGTCGAAGAGGCATAACGATTACGTCTTTGTAAATAGTGCCTGGCGTATTGGATATCACAAATTTGTTATTGGCCGCCGGAGGTAGGCCGGAGCGCATATCCACTTTGCCATTTTTTCCAAAGGTAGGTATCGGTTTTCCCGTTAACGCATCAAGGGCGAACAGGTCCGAGCCCCTGGTACACAGTACTCTTTTATCCGTTCCTTTTTCCCAATAGGATACGCCACGGCTTGTGGAATGCCAAACCTTTACCGAATCCCCAAATTGCCAGATTTCCTCTCCTGTTCCCGCATGTAGGGCCACTACCCGCATTGCTGCAGTTACCCCGAACAAAAGGGTGTCGGCAACAAGGGGATTCATTTGCATTTGTCCCCAGTCAGCAGCCTTGTAAGACCAAGCTACTTTAAGGTTCTGGACATTTTCTGGAGTAATCTGGGAAAGAACGGAGTAATGATTGCGTCCGGGATCGCCCAGATAGGAAGACCAAGTCGTATAGGGATGCTTGGGCATACTTTTTTTCTCAACAGATTCACATGCGGCAAGAAAAAGGGCAAACAACAGTACGGGACGAAAAATGGGATACAGGTTCTTTGCAAACATTGTTGGGCCATAAGGATTTGCCTAAAAATAGGGAAACTAGGCCATCTTTTCTAACAGCTTTTTTGCTTTTTGTGCTACGGATTTGCGATTATCCAAACGTAACCGTTCCAAATGGGGGAATAGCCAGGATTTTAATTTTTCGTCAGTCCTGGCCCAACGACCAAGGGTTTCCATAGTCATATTAAGCACGATCCAATCCTTGTGATAACTCAAATTATGCATAAGAATATTTTTGGCCTTTTGTATTTGTCCATTGTCCATGTCCTTTTCCAGAAGCAGGAAAAGTTGGGCCAAGGTCCATTGGGTACTGGCCTGATCAATGGCGGAGATTTCGGATAGAAATCGATTTATGTAAGGGATAAGAAGCGCCTTGTTCATCTTGGCAATGCGCTTCATTGCGTTGGAAACGCGCAGGCGAACTACCGCATCCTTACTGAAATAGCATTGGAACAATTCTTCAAATAAATCAGGGCGGGACAATACCGTTTCTACAACGACAACAGTATTTCCCAAAGAATTGGGATGGCCGCCGGTGAGCTGTTCCTCAAAAGAATCCATACACCAAAAATACGGAAATTAACGTACCTGAAAGACAGCCTTGGCTCCTTGGGGCGCCCCCAAAACCATATTGCGCGATGAAGGCGAAGTACCGCCAACAACAACCTTTACCTTTCCTTTTTCTAGAATACGCTCTCCTTTGAGATTTACTATTTCCATCATTTTTGGGGTAATCAAAAACGTGACCTCCTTGGCTTCCCCGGGCGCAAGTGTAATACGCTGAAACTTCTTTAGGGCGTGAAAAGGAACGGGAACCGATGCCTCCAAATGCGATAGATACAATTGTACCACTTCCTCGGCTTTTGTATTCCCCGTATTACGCACGCTCAACCTTACTTTTAAAGATTGCCCTTTTCTTAAACGATTTTTGTCCAAGGTGATGGGGCCATATTCAAAATGGGTGTAGGAAAGGCCAAAACCAAAAGGAAACAAAGGCTCTTTTTCCATATACCGATACGTACGCCCCTTAAGCGCATAATCATCATAGGGCGGAAGATCTCCCACGCTTTTTACAAAAGTTATAGGCAATCTTACGGAGGGCGGGGCATCGCCAAAGAGAATATCCGCTACAGCCTCCCCACCCTGTTCTCCAGGGTACCACGCAAATAAAAGGGCATCTGCCATGTCATAAACTTCCGGTACGGCCAAGGCACTGCCCCCGGTAAGGACTACAATGAGCTTTTTGGCCTTGGCCCTCATTTTTTTCAGGAAATCGATTTGGTTTTTGGGAAGTGCAATATCTTCCCTATCACCTAAATGTCCGGAAAGGATGGACTCGCCTTCCTCGCCCTCCATCAATTGCGAAATGCCCATAAAAGCAATAGTGACCTCGGCACGTTCGGCCTCGCTCGAGAACCAGTCCATGGGATTTACATTGGGCCTGTCCATCAATGATCCCTGCCTGTACACCACCGATGTCTGTGGACTAACGCGCCCCACAATGCCTTCCAAGAACGTTCTTAGGTCATCACTTAAACCATAATAATTGGCCAAAAGGGCTTGGGCATGGGTGGCCGTAGGCCCAGTTACAAAAATACTGCTGACATCCTTTTTTAGGGGCAAGGCCTTATTTTGATTTTTAAGCAGTACCATGGATTTAACCGCCGCTTCCCTGCTCAAGGCCACATGCTCCTTGCTACGGATAACCTCGGGACCGATGCCGTCAAAAGGGGTGCTTCTTACGGGATCAAAAAGCCCCAATTTAAAGCGGGTAGGTAGAAGTTCACGAAGGTTTTTGTCTACTTCTTGTTCAGAGGTCAACCCTTGTTTTATCGCGTTCAATAGTTCAGGATAGGTATCCCCGCAGTTGAGGTTGCAACCCTCGTTGAGTGCAAGTGCGGCCGCCTCGGGAGCGGTTTTTACCAGGTTGTGCCCATCATAAAAATCTTTTATGGCCCAGCAATCCGAGGTAAAGTAGCCGGTAAAGCCCCATTTTTCACGCAACACTTGCCGCATTAGAAAGGGATGGGCACATGCAGGGTCTCCATTCACCCGATTATAGGCTCCCATAATACCTTCTACCTTCGCCTCCTTTACCAAGGCCTCAAAAGCGGGCAAATAGGTCTCCCAAAGATCTTTTTGGCTAGTAACCGCATTAAATTCATGGCGCAAGGCCTCCGGGCCATTATGAACGGCGTAGTGTTTGCCCATTCCCGCTGCCTTAAGATATTTAGGGTGATCGCCCTGCAGACCCTTTACAAAGGCAACACCCAATCTTCCGGAGAGATAGGGATCTTCCCCGTAGGTTTCCTGACCTCTTCCCCAACGGGGGTCACGGAAGATATTTACATTGGGCGACCAAAAAGTTAGTCCCTGGTAAATGCCCCGGTTTCCGTTGGCCGAATTCACGTTGTACTTGGCTCGGGCCTCCGTACCAATGGCATCACCAATGCGCCGCATCAAATCCGTATCCCAGGTGGCTGCCATACCAATGGCCTGTGGGAATACGGTGGCCCTACCGTTCCGGGCCACACCATGAAGGCATTCGTTCCACCAGTTGTATTCGGGGATTCCCAAACGTTCAATGGCCGGGGAATCATATTTTAACTGGCCTATCTTTTCCTCCAAGGTCATTAGGGAGATCAGGTTATCCACTCGCTTTTCTATAGGGATATCCGGGTTTTGAAAATTGTATTCTTGAGTAAATGCAGGTGTTGCAGTACACATTATAAGGATGGAGAACGACCAAAAGGCGATAGTGCCATTTTTCATAAAAACAGATTTTAGCGCCCATTCGCTGCATAAAAATAGACTGGTAACCCTATTTTGTATTGCGAATAGCTATTAGAAGTACCGATTCAATATCGAACTAACCGACCCATAATAGGAACGGCCAAACAAATTTAAATGTACCAGTAGATAATACAACTGATAAATGTCAGTTCGTTCCCGCTGCATCGGGACTGGATCAAAATGCTCCGAATGAGCATCGTAAAAGGAAGAGGAAAACCCACCGAACAATCGCGTCATGGCCAAATCTACCTCATAATGGCCGTTATAAGTGGCCGGATCGATCAAATAGGGATGGCCATTGGCCGCTATTAAATAGTTGCCTCCCCATAGGTCCCCGTGCAATATAGAGGGACGGGTTTCCGGGAAAAGGGAACTACAAACTTTGGACAGGCGTTCCCCCGAAGGTATTTCCTTGGCGGACAGGCCTTCATTATCGTGGGCCAATTTCAATTGTGGAAGCAAACGTTCCCGAACATAAAAATCCGTCCACGATTTGTACCTTTTGTTATACTGGGGAAGACTACCGATATAGTTGTCGCTGTCCCACCCATAGGAATCCGGGGCCTTGCTTTGATGCATGGCCGCCAATTGATGGCCCAAAAGCTCCATTTCCTTGGATGTGGGCCTTTTGGGCTCAACGTATTCCATAACCAAAAAAGCACCTTTTTCCAGGGAATCACATAGCAACACTCTTGGCGTTGCTATGGTGTTGGTAAGGGCAATGGCCTCCAAACCTGCTTTTTCGGCTGAGAACATAGCCAAGGCTTGGAAACCGCTATGTACTTTGCAGAAAAACCGTTCCGATTCGGTTTCCAAGCGATAGGCCTGGGAAATATCCCCACCGGATATCGATTGTACCTGTTCAATTTTTACGCAAAGTTGGTATTCAATATGCGCCTTAAGCTCTTTGTTCATAGCCAGCATTAAAGAAACTCAAGATGAGTTCATATATCCATGGGGGCGTTATGAGGATAATGAAGGACTACTTCTTTAACCCTTTTATCTCGCGCTCCCCGGTATGGTCTATGCCTTGTTCCCTTTCCAACCGAATCATGGCCCGAGGCCGAAAATTGGTAATGAAGGCCCTTCGATTATCGGCTGTGGAATTTCCCCTACTATAATGCAGGGTTCCTCCATGGTGGAAAACACAAGAACCGAGATCCAGTTCTACACAGACCGATTCTTTTTCGCTTCCCTTACATTGCAGGGCACCTTTTCCTCCGGTTTGGATATGGGGCAGAAGTGGTTTTTGATGCGATTTTGGGGTGTACCACATGCAACCATTTTCTTTATAGGCAGGGTCTATGGCCAGCCAGCAACTAACCGCGCGTTTGTCCGGTAAATTGATCCAATAGGCTGCGTCTTGGTGCCAAGGGGTGGGGGTATCCGTATACGGTGCCTTGTTGATCAACATATCAAAATCCAGGGCCATATCCATTCCAAGAAGTTCTTGGGCCATTTTGAGGGATTTTTGGTGAAAGGGGCGATTCAAAAGCTCTGGAACCAATTTGCTGGGAACCATAATCTGGGTGATTTTTTCTTCTCGACCCATATTACCGGACAGATCGGAACGATAATCCGAAGCGTCAATGCTATTGTCCAAAAACGAAGGATAGAGTTTGCTGTAGTAGTTTACCTCCTCCAAGCGCAATAGATTTTTAACAATGAGATAGCCCTCTGCCTCAAAAAAAAGCCTTTGATTTTCCGTTATCATTTTAATTTGCCCTTAATACTAAGGACAAGGTAGTTAATAAACATGAAAACCTGTATATTCATTGCCTTAGTAAGGGATTATGGGAGCATCAGAAAATATTTTGGGAAGGGTAACGGGGCTGCTTTTTCTATTTGTATTGTGTTTTGGTTGTAGATCGCGGGAAGACAGCCCCAAAGAAAGTAAATCCGGTTGGCAAATATTATTCAACAAAAAGAATCTTGACCATTGGACGGTAAAGATCCATCATTATGAAGTTGGGGACAACCATGGGGATACCTTCCGGGTAGAAGATGAAATGATACAGGTGCGCTATGACCAATATGAAGGGGATTTTAACGACCGTTTTGGGCACTTGTACTATGATTCGCCTTTTTCCCATTTTCATCTTTCCCTGGAATATCGGTTTGTGGGGGAACTGCATCCGGGTGCACCATCGTATACTTTAAAGAACAGTGGTGTGATGTTTCATTCCCAGGATCCCAGGACCATGCCCAAGGAACAGGATTGGCCCATTTCCGTGGAGATGCAATTTTTGGCGGGGATAACACAAGGGGTTAATCGGCCAACGGGGAATATGTGCTCGCCGGGAACGGAAATTTATTTTGAGGGGGAAATGTATCCGGGACATTGCCTTAACTCTTCTTCCAAAACCTATTTTGGCGACCAATGGGTAAAGGCCGAGTTGATCGTACACGGGGATTCCCTGGTGCGACATTTGATCAATGGCAAAGAAGTGTTGCGGTATACAAAACCTCAAATGGGCGGAGGAGTGGCCAACCGATACGATTCAAAAATCAAAATTGATGGGAAGCCACTGACCAATGGCTTTATCGCCCTGCAAAGCGAGGGGCAACCTATCGATTTTAGAAATATCAAGATAAAAAACCTAAAGTGATCTTTGGATGCCAGACCTGTCAGGTTTTAGAAACCTGACAGGTCTAGTGTTCCCTGGTAGGTCATAATAATCATTCATTACCCCAAATCCTCCGGATATTTTCCAGCAGTCATCCAACCTCCGTCTACAATAAGGGTCTGTCCGTTAATATGGGAAGCCTCATCGGAAAGAAGGAAAAGGCAGGTCTTGGCCATGTCCTCGGGTCTGCCTACTCGGCCGTTGGGATTCAATCGGTTCCAAAGGCCTTCATAGTCCGGTTGTTCAGATTGGGTGCGTTCCGTAAGCGTGGCACCAGGGGCCACTACATTGACCCGAATTTGGTGATGCCCAAGCTCATAGGCCAAATTCACGGCCATCATCCGTAATGCTGCTTTGGTCATGGCATAGGTGGTCAAATGTCTATATGCGCGGATACCTACCTGGGAGGACATAAGCACCACTGATCCCCCAGTCCCTTGTTTGATCATTTGACGGGCCGCCCGCTGTACTAGAAAAAAGGCCCCTTGCATATTAAGTCGGACTACCTTTTGGAAGGATTCCGGGCTAAATTCCAGGAAATTGCCGAATAGGGTAATACCTGCATTGGGCACTACAAAATCGATTTTTCCAAAATGTTCCACCGCCGTATCCACCATGGTATTGATAAATGGGACGTCTCCGGCATCGCCAGGCAGGGGCACACAACTCTTGGGATATACCGTGCTTATGGCCCTAACCGCCTCTTCCGCTTTTTTCCTATCAATATCATTAAGGATTACTCTTGCCCCGGAAGCCGCCAAGCGCCGGGCAATAGCATAGCCAATGCCTTCCCCGGCCCCGGTGACTATGGCAATCTTATCCTGAATTCCACTGTACTGCATCAATTGTCGGGATATAACACTATTTTCATTGACTTACGCCTTTCCATTAAATCAAATCCTTTTTTCCAATCCACCAGAGGCATGCGGTGGGAGATGACCTCCTCCAAATTTATTTTTCCTTGATCAATGATCTCTATAGCCCTGTCCCAAGTCGTACGAGTATACCCCACAGATCCTTTGATATGTAACTGCCGAAAGGCGGTAAGGTCAAATGGAATACGGATTTCCCTGCCAAAGTGACCTACCTGTATATATTGACCCAAGGGGCGCAAGGCCTGTAAACAATTGGCTACGGACCCTTGTGCTCCGGCCGTTTCAAAGGCAATATCCACGCCCCTTCCTTTAGTCTCTTGCCTTACACGGGCGATGAGGTCTTCGGAATGTACGTTCACTATAGTATGTGCGCCCCATTTTTTGGCGGTTTGTAGCTTGGTCATGTCATCTTGGGTACCCGCTGCTATGGTTTTTACTCCCTGGGCCAAAAGCAGTTTTAACAAGAGCATACCAATGGGGCCAGGTCCGGAAAGCAAAACGGTGTCCCCAAATTGTAGGTCCGCAATTTCTCCCACGGCATGTACCGCAACGGCAAAAGGCTCTACGAGGGCAGAAACATCGTCGCTCACATGGTCTGCCGTGGCATAAAGCTGATCGGGCCGTGCCGATACAAACCTTGTAAAGGCTCCGTGTACCCCATGTCCCATGCCCCGCTTGGCCTTACAGAACATGAATTCACCACTATGGCAGTATTCACAATTGTTGCAGACAACGGTAGGCGCACCAAGGACACTAAAACGGTCTCCCAGGGCAATACCATCGGTTTGGCTTCCTTTTTCGACTACTCGGCCAGAGAACTCATGGCCCAAAATTACGGGAGGATAGTTTTTGAAGGTGTCGTGATATACATGTAAATCGGTACCGCAGATACCACAGGAATTTACCTCTAGGATTACGGAACCTTTCGTTATTCGGGGCTCTGGCATATCCTGAATACGGACATTACCCTCACCTTTATCATATTTTACCAGTGCCTTCATTTTTACATTATTTGGCCGTTTGTTAGCTCCTGACAATGCTTAACGCCTTCTCTACGATATTTTTGGCACGAAGGCCATATTTGTCTAACAATTCTGCACTTTGTCCGGACTCCCCAAAAACATCCATAACTCCTACCCGATATACCGGACAGGGGTGGTTTTCGGCTACCACTCCGGCTACGGCCTCTCCCAGACCACCTAAAATAGAATGTTCCTCCGCGGTCACGATTCCCTTGGTTTCCTTTGCGGCAGAAACTATGGGGCCTACATCCAATGGTTTTACGGTAGGCATATGGATAACCCTGGTAGAAATTCCCTGTTCCTCCAGGATTTCCGCTGCCTGCAAGCCTTCGCTTACCATGATTCCCGTGGTGATAAGGGTTATATCGGAACCCGGGCGCAACACCTTGGCTTTCCCAATGGTAAATTTACTATGTATTGCCGGGACTACAGGATAGGTATCACGACCAAATCGTAAGTATACGGGCCCCATCATCTTGGTCGCCGCATGCGTGGCCAAACGAGCTTCCTCATAATCCCCTGGAACAATTACGGTCATATTGGGCAATGTCCTTGCCATGGCGATATCCTCGTTACTCTGATGGCTGGCCCCGTCGCCTCCCGTGCTAATGCCACAATGGGTTACCCCGATTTTTACGTTGAGCTTGGGGTAGGCGATACTGCTTCGCATCTGATCCCCAGCCCTACATGTGGCAAAAACCCCAAAGGTGGAGGCAAAGGGGATAAAACCCTCCAAGGCCAAACCGGCAGCGGCACTAAGCATATTTTGTTCTTGGACCCCACAATTGAAAAACCGTTCCGGGAAAACGGCTTGGAACTGCTCCGTAAGGGTAGCCTTGGCCACATCCGCATCCATTACCAGGATTTTCTCATTCTCATGTCCTAATTCTATCAATGCATCGGCATATCCTTGTCGGGTCTTTTTGTATTCCATGGTTTTGTTATTCGGTTATTTAAGATATTGGGTTATTAGGTAATGGTTTTTTGGGCATCTCGGCTAAATATGAACCGACCCCTCCGCCTTTGGCACCTCCCCTTGCCAAGGGGAGGGTCGTTATATTTTTACTCTGAAAAAGTCATGGTACTTTGTCAAGTTCCCGCATAGCCCTTTCAAAATCTTCCTTCCCCGGGGGTTTTCCGTGCCATTCTGCCTCATTTTCCATAAAGGAAACGCCCTTGCCCTTGATGGTATTGGTAATGATCATTACGGGGCGATTCTCTTTTTTCGCGGCTTCCACCGTGGTGATGATTTGCTCAAAATCATGCCCATCTATTTCAAAAACCTTCCATCCAAAGCTCTCCCACTTGGTATCCAAGGGATCCATAGGCATTACTTTTTCAGAATGGCCATCGGTCTGCAAATAATTGCGGTCCACAAAACCAATGATGTTGTCCAATGCATATTTATTGGCGAAAGCGGCCGCTTCCCACACTTGGCCTTCCTGAATTTCGCCGTCCCCGCATACGATGTAATAGTAGTGTTTTTGCTTTTTGAGCTTTGCTCCCAAAGCCATGCCCACCCCAGTTGATATACCAATACCTAGTGTTCCGGTACTGGCATCTATGCCTGGCGTTTTGGGCTGGTAGGGATGCCCTTGTAGGTGACTTCCCGGTCTACGAAACCCAAGGAGATCTTGTTTGGGAAAGTATCCACAATCTGCCAAAACCGCATAGATTACAGGTGTACAATGCCCTTTGGAAAGGATAAAACGATCACGGCCTTCCCACTCCGGATTTTCGGGTTCATGTTCCATTAGGTTATAATAAAGCGCAACGATGAGGTCCGTGGCACCCAGGCTTCCACCAACATGACCGCTATTAGCACGGTACACCATAGTTACGATTTCCTTTCGGATTGCTTTGGCCTTATCTTCTAGGAATTGATGTTTTTTTGGGTCGAGCATATATTTTTAGGTTCAATATTCAATACTTCGGCCGTGCCTGCATTTCGGCAGGCTCAATGACCACCAAAGGCAAGGTTCGCTTTGCAGAAAGGTTCAATGCTTCTGCTGCACTCAGCATAAGGGTTCAATGTGAATCCATTTGCCCAGTTCCGCCGATTGGCTCACCGCATCCAATACCTGTTGACATTTTAGCCCATCGTAAAAACTGGGGGAAACCTGTTCCCTATTCCCTATGCCGTTAATGAGATGCGAAAATTGATGCACAAAGGTGTGCTCCCAACCGATGATATGGCCCGGAGGCCACCATGCCTCTATGTAAGGATGACCGTTTTCCGTAACCAGAATAGTTCTAAACCCCTGTTCCTCCTTGGCATCCTCCAGGGAAAAGAACTGGAGCTCGTTTAGGCGCTCCAGGTTAAAGACAAGACTTCCCTTGCTCCCAAAAATCTCTAGACGCATGTGATTTTTTCTGCCATTGGCAAAACGGGTAGCGTTAAACGAGCCTACGGCCCCATTTTGAAAACGGGCCATAAATAAGGTGGCGTCATCCGCGGTAACTGTGCCCATACCCTCTTTGTTCGCATATGGGCGCTCTTTTATAAAGACTTCTTGAAGGCCGGTTACCGCCTCGAAATCCCCGATGAGATGTCTCGCCAGATCTACGATATGGGCGTTCATATCCCCATGGGCGCCGGACCCCGTAGTCTTTATATCGTGCCGCCAAGCCATAGGGAACTTGGGGTCTACCAACCAATCTTGATGATAGACCGCATCAAAATGATAAATCTTGCCCAACTTCCCTTTTTTGATCAATTGCTTGGCCAAAGCCAGAGCAGGAACAAAGCGGTAATTAAAGATCATCATATGGACTATCCCCATAGTCTCTGCCGTTTCGTACATTTTTTGGGCTTCCTGCACATTTAGGGCCATAGGTTTTTCACATAGTACATTTTTCCCGGCGTTTATGGCCGCCAGGGCAATAGGGGCATGTAAACTGTTGGGGGTGCAGATGTCCACCAAGTCTATTTCATCATTTTGCACTAGGTTTTCCCAGTTGGTCTCCCGGTGCTTCCAACCGTATTTTTGGGAGAAGATGGCCAACTGTTCCTGGTCAATGCTGGAGGCCGTATGTAGTACAGGATGTGCCACCAAATCAAAAAAATGGGGCAATCGTAAATAAGCGTTGGTATGGGCCTTGCCCATAAACTGGGTGCCTACGATGCCTATGTTTATGTTTATTTTTTTGGACATTCTTTTTTGACCTTTTCTTCCTTACACCTAAAAACAGCACTCCTTTTTTTATCTAGCCAATGTCCAAAAAAAGACGTAAGACCGCTTTGCTGTTAGACCTAAGACGTAAGACTAATGTGTTTATACTCATGACGATTTAAAACCCCAAATTTCGGCTAGCTCTTTTTCTTGCCCAACTCCCCAACTGGCTCCTCTTTTAAAGGCCAAATCGTTGGCCTTTTCTTTCGGCCCCATTAAAATTTATCCCCATAGGACGCGCTATGCCGAGAAATTTTGCCTTGCCTTGCGAAAAAATAGTTGCCCCGATTCTACCGGATTTCAAAACATCATGAGTATACCTTCTTCTGGATAACCAACTTGTACAAAAGAAACGTTGGCTTATCAAAACAGGCTCTAAATTCCTAAAATATCTTTATTCAAACCCTTGTCCGTTTCGCTTTTGGCAAAATCATCAAAGGAACGTTCCGAGGCTTGAATCATATGGTTTTGTATGAAAGGCGCACCTTCCCGTGCTCCTTGTTCGGAACTTTTTATACAACACTCCCATTCCATTATGGCCCATCCGCTAAACCCTTTCAGGCTAAGCTCCGTAAAAATGCGACTGAAATCCACCTGACCGTCTCCTAGGGAACGGAACCTTCCCGCACGCTGTTTCCAGTCCAGGTATCCACCATATACCCCTGTTAACCCGTTGGGAAGAAATTCGGCATCCTTTACATGAAAGGCCTTAATACGATTCCCAAATAATTGGATGAAGTGAATATAGTCCAGCTGTTGCAATAGAAAATGACTGGCATCATAGGTAAGACCCACTGCTGCATGCCCGTTGGTCATTTCCAAAAAACGTTGAAAAGTAGCCCCATCATAGAGATCGGAACCGGGATGCAACTCATATCCAAAGGTAACCCCTTGATTCTTGGCCTTGTCCAAAATGGGCATCCATCGTTTCACCAGTTCGGAGAAGGCATCATCCACTAGGCCTGCGGAACGTTGTGGCCAAGGATAGATATAGGGCCATGCCAGTCCACCGGACATTACGGAAATGTTAGTTGTTCCAAAATGAATGGAGGCTTGGATAGTCTTTTCCAATTGTTCAGTGGCCCAAACCATCGATTGACGGGCATTCAGCCCCTTGGGATAAAAGGCCTGAAACAGTTTTTGATAGGCCGGATGCATAGCCAATACCTGCCCTTGAAGGTAAGATGCCAGCTCACAGAGCTCCAGCCCATTTTTATCCAGAATGCTTAGATAATCCTCGCAATAGGTTTTAGAGGATGCGGCCTTTTCCAAATCAAAAAGACGGGTATCCCAAGTAGGAATCTGTACTCCTTTATACCCCAAATCGGCCGCCCATTGGGCGAAGGGTTCAATGGCGTTAAAAGGCCATACATCATCTGCAAACTGGGCCAAAAAGATTCCGGGACCACGCATTGGGATACATTTTTTATCCCTTTAAAGTTAGCGGGAAATTCCGAATTCAGCGAATCGTATTTTGTCTGAAAGGGCGCGGATATTGGTATTTATTTATGGAAGTGGTTTTCCCTTAAAAGAGCAAGGCTTCTATTGAAAATCTAACGTATTTCCAAAATACTTTGGAATCTATATTTGTTGGCCTGTGTAAAGTAGAGGGATTCTACAAGAAATCTTAACTCATCCGAAGAACAAATTACTATGTTCCAAGTGTTTATTGGCGGTTGACAAGGGGTACATCTCATAAAGCCGACTTAACCACATGTTATCATTACCTTGCCA
>JBCBSN010000084.1:0-16239 GCA_039819225.1 Bacteroidota bacterium
TTGGATCCCGACCCATGTATGGCCCGTTCTCACTATATTTTTGTGATCGAAGAACTTCCCTCTACCTAGGAATTGCTTAATGTGATGAAGTAAGTAATGAGATGGCCCCAGCCATGGGCCGTATTCAGGAAATTCGCCAACCTAGATACATCCCGACCAAGCCTCCACATCAAGTTAAAGGTTGGAAAAGTGCCAAAAAATGGACAATATAGTCCTAGAGCTCGGCGATATATAACGCTATTGTTTCTTGCTTAGCACCGAAGTATCCAAAAACTCCAATATTTCGATCTTCGGATCTCCATAAAGGTCGGTTTTGGAGGAGCCTTTAGAGGAAAGTTCCAATTCCTTAAATGCATACACCCGGGCATCCGAAGACCCCTGTAGATTAGCCTTGACAGTAACGGCCTCCAGTTTCTCGGCCTTTAGCTTGGCATTTTCTATGAGTGCTACCTGTAAACCTTCGGTGGTGCCCTCCATGCGTACCGTGGCATTCTTGTTCATGGAAACGGCCACACCTTCCGAAGTAGTATATATCCGGGCATCTATGCGGTCCTTTAGATAAACCTCCAAGGAGTCGCTGGTCAAGGTAAGCTCTGCGGAACTAATATCCTCCATCATAACCTGGGTAAGAATAGCATCGGCACTAAGCTCCAACCGTGCGGGCCCGGAAGTCAAAATGTCCAGCTTATCCGCCGAGATGATATCGGCCGTACTCAATTTTCCATTGCGTTGCGTAATGGACTCCAATTCCTTATAGTTTATGACGATATCCAACTTTTTCTTTGCAGTAATCTTGTAAAATGAGCTGATAACCAAAGTATAATTGTCCACCTCAAACTTCAGTACGTCTACAAGGTTTTCATCTATTTGCAGGGCGTACCCCTCCTCAAAGGATTTCTGAAGTATAATCTCCAAATCATCTTCTAAAACAATGGCATTAAATGGCGGTAGGTTCTCCCTAACCTCCACAACGTTGCGGTTGCCCTTGATCCTTGGTTTCCGTTGGGTATAAGCTTGAAAACAAAAAAGAAAGGCAAGAAAAAAAATTACATTTTTCATGGTAGTGTCCTTAAGGAACCCCAGATGGGGTTCAATTATAGAAAACTAATATATCAAAAAAAATGCCCAACTTTTTGTTTGGGCATTTTCCTTTACATTTAGAACTCGTCTTGAGTTCTTATTATCCGAAATCAGTGGTTCAATTCTTCCTCATCTTCCTGAAGCGGAACCGTTTGTGGGACAAAATCCTGCCCCTCTATGATATATTTCCCGTTCTCGTAGGTTTTGCTATAGTCATAAGGCCATCTATGCACTTCGGGAATAGGGCCGTCCCAATTACCGTGGATATGCTTTACCTCTGCGGTCCATTCCAAAGTAGTGGCATTCCAAGGATTCTTAGGACCCTTTTTACCATAAAATATGCTCACGATGAAGTTGTAGGCGAATACCAATTGGGCACCAGCCGTGATTAAGGCAAAAACCGTCATAAGAACTTGAACGTCAGTTAGTTCATCGAACATGGGGAAGGCAGTGTTCTCATAGTACCGCCTAGGTACCCCTGCCATGCCGACAAAATGCATGGGGAAGAATATGCCGTACGAGCCCACCGCAGTGATCCAAAAATGGATATAGCCCAGGTTTTTGCTCATCATCTTACTTTCAAACATTTTTGGGAACCAGTGGTACACCCCGGCAAACAGGCCATAGAGGGCCGAAATTCCCATGACCAAATGGAAATGGGCCACTACAAAATAGGTATCGTGAACATTGATGTCCAGCGTACTGTCTCCCAAGATAATTCCGGTAAGTCCCCCCGTAATGAAGGTGGACACCATACCTATGGAAAACAACATTCCAGGGTTTAACTGCAAATTTCCCTTCCATAGGGTCGTAATCCAGTTAAACGCTTTTACCGCAGAAGGTATAGCGATCAACAAAGTGGTAAACGTAAATATGGATCCTAGAAAAGGGTTCATTCCGGAAATGAACATATGGTGCCCCCATACGATCGTGGAAAGGAAGGCAATGGCCAATATGGAGGCTATCATGGCACGATATCCGAATATGGGTTTGCGCGCATTTACGGACATCACCTCGGACACGATACCCATGGCGGGCAATATCACAATATACACCTCTGGGTGTCCCAGGAACCAGAACAGATGTTCAAACAATACGGGAGACCCACCTTGATAGTGCAAGACCTCGCCCTGAATAAAGATATCGGACAAAAAGAACGAGGTTCCGAAACTTCTGTCCATGAGCAACAAAAGACCTGCCGAAAGTAAAACCGGGAAGGAGATGACACCGATTACCGCTGTCACAAAAAAGGCCCAGATGGTCAACGGCAACCTTGTCATGGACATGCCCTTTGTCCTAAGGTTCAATACCGTTACAATGTAGTTTAACGACCCTAAAAGGGATGAGGCAATGAATATGGTCATGGACACCAACCACAGGGTCATTCCCATACCGGATCCGGGCTGGGCCAATTCTACCGCACTCAAGGGCGGATAGACCGTCCATCCGGCGGCTGCAGGACCGGCTTCCACAAAGAGTGAAATGACCATAATAACGCTTGAAAGAAAAAAGAGCCAGTAGGATATCATGTTCAAAAAGCCCGAAGCCATATCACGGGCCCCTATCTGCAACGGAATCAATAAGTTACTAAAGGTGCCGCTCAGACCCGCCGTTAAAACAAAGAACACCATTATGGTTCCATGTATGGTTACCAACGCCAAATAGACATCTGCATCCATAACCCCATCCGGGGCCCATTTGCCCAATAAAGTCTCAAAAATAGGGAAGGATTCCCCGGGCCATGCCAGTTGCATACGGAACAATAGCGACATCGCTATTCCTACAAAACCCATAATAAGGCCCGTTATTAAATACTGCCGGGCAATCATTTTATGATCCTGGCTAAAGATATATTTGGTTATAAAGGTCTCCTTGTGATGATGATGCCCGTGGTCATGGGCATGATCCTCAACATGTGCTTCTACCGTAGCCGACATAATTCTTTTTTTTTGTTTTTTATTTTCTTTTCAGCAATATTTTTATTCCAAGGACATGGCCGTATCCGTATCCATGGGATCGGGTACCATAGCCGTTTCCTGAACCATTACCGTTTCACGGAAAGTTTTCTGTTCCGCAATCCATTTTTCATACTCTTCCGGGGTCTCCACGATAATCTTCATTTGCATATTATAGTGGGATTTTCCGCATATCTTGTTGCAAAGTAATATATAATCGAACTCCCAGGGGTCGGAATTGGGCCTTCCTTCCGCCGCCCACTCTGCCCTTAACGCATTGGTGCGCTTAACTTTATCAACCACATCGGGATTTTGCCTCATCTCCGCCGTGGTGATGGTGGGGGTAAAGGAAAACTCCGTTATCATACCTGGAACACAGTTCATCTGTGCCCTAAAATGGGGCATGTACGCAGAGTGCAATACGTCCTGTGAGCGCATTTTGAAATTCACCTTTCTACCTACAGGCAAATGCAATTCCTTAACGATAATATCGTCCGCCGAATAGGTATCTGCCTCATCCAGACCAAGAACGTTGGCCTTATCGATATCGATCATCCTCACATTGGCATCGCCCAGTACATTGTCCACACCGGCATATCTTGCCGTCCAATTAAACTGTTGGGCATAGAGCTCCACAATAAGCGGGTCATCCTCATCATTAATGTCCATGATGTTGGTCCAAGTGTAGAGGCCCCATAAGATCAACCCGGCCAAAACGATTACGGGAATAATGGTCCAAATGAATTCCAAGCGATCATTATCTGCATAAAAAAGGGCCTTCTGTCCTTCCCTACCCCTGTACTTGTAGCCGAAATAATGTAGCAGGGCCTGGGTTATGAACTGAACTATAAAAATAATGATAAAGGATACGAGCATCAAATAATCATAATCCCCTCCATGTTCGGATGCCGCTTCCGGTAGCAATACCTTGGTATACTTCCAGAAACTAAATATAGTGATGCCGTAGATAAAGATCAAAAAAGCGTACAACAGATATCCATTGTTCTTGTTGTCAGAATCATTGGCTATTTCCGAACGTTTTGCCTTGAGTTGGGCGAACTCGAACATTTTGGTCATTTGCCAAATTGCGATGGCTACCAGAACTAAAACAACTAAAACCAGTAATGTCGTCATTGTATGATTTGAAATTATGCCTTAAAATCCATTAATAATGAAAATGCTTGCTTTCCTCGATAAAGGGATTTCGCTTGGGTTGTAAGGGAACCGAGGTAAGCGCCCTAAATATCCAAAATATAAATAAGCCTGCAAAGAAAAGAATCCCCCCAATCTCCGGAATGCCAATATACCATTGATCGCCAACGGTGGCCGGCATAATCATATTGAATATATCCATGTAATGCCCGGCCAGGATAACGATTCCCGCCATGATTACGAACCAATTGATTCTTTTGTAGTCACTGTTCATCAAAATCAGAAGAGGAAACACAAAATTCATCACCACCATTCCAAAGAAAGGCAATTTATAATCCGCTATCCTGGCGACATAATAGGTAACTTCTTCCGGAATATTGGAATACCAGATCAACATAAACTGTGAAAACCAAAGGTAGGTCCAAAAGATACTTATCCCGAACATGAACTTGGCCAAATCATGGATATGGCTATCATTTACGTCCTGCAAATAGTCCTTGGACTTCAGATATATGGTAACCATGGCAATAACTGTTATCCCAGAAACGAACATACTGGCAAATACGTACCATCCGAACAAGGTGCTGAACCAATGTGGATCTACGCTCATGATCCAGTCCCAGGACATCATGGATTCCGTGATAAGGTAGAAGACCAAAAAAGCCGCTGAAATCCTAAAATTCATTTTAAAGTTGGCATTGTCGTCCGCCTCATCCTGTTGAATGGACAGTTTTCGGGAATATTGGCGATACAGGATCCATCCCCCCAAAAAAATGGCGGCCCGTACCAAAAAGAAAACTGGATTCAAATAACCTGATTTATTCTGTAAAATGGTATCATGGGCCACAACATCGGCATCCATCCAAACAAAAAGGTGGTTCATATGCATTACGGACAGTACCAGGATTACAAAAACAATAATGCCCCCAGGTACCAAATAGGCCGTAATACCCTCCATGACCCGGAATAATAAGGGGGACCATCCGGCCTGTGCGGCGCGTTGCACCGCATAAAACGCCAAGGTACCCAAGGCGATCATAAAGAAAAAGAAGGCGGCCACATACAGCGCGGCCCATGGCCTGTTCTGTAATTGATGTAATACATGTTCATCATGGGAAGCATCATGTTCGCCCCCATGATCCATTGCGTGGGCGGTATCCGCAGTGTGCGAACCTCCATGGGCATCGCCATGATGGGCCACCATAGCCTTGGCCTCCTCTACAGATGCAGGCATTGATAAAAAGCCATAACCTAGGCCCAAAATGCCGAGGGCCATCAAAATAATGGAACCCAGTTTTAATCGATTTGAAAAGGTGTACATAGCGCTATCCGATGTATTATTTTGTTAAATCCTGTTTCAGTTTCATAACGTACTCCGAAACCTGCCACATTTCCTTTGTATTCATCTGGGAAGCATAAGATCCCATGGAGTTAAGGCCGTACTGAACGGTATGAAATGTAGTCCCTACCGTAATATTACGTGCCTGGTCCGCATAACTGGGAACTCCCAATATCTTCTCTCTTTTTACCAAAGTACCCTGGCCGGCCCCCTTGTTACCATGGCAAATGGCACAGTAGATCCCGTACAGTTCCTGGCCGGCCGCCAAGTTCTCCTCCATTTGTAGGGAATCCAAAGGACTTTGTTGTAAACGTGCCAATTCCTTACCTTCCAAAGTGTTTTCAAACCCATAAGGCATCCAACCCCTAGGAACTGTGTTTTCAGGAGGTCTTTGGGCCTCGGTTCCCTTGGGCAAAAAATAAACCTCGTCATAGGTCTCATAGCCCACGGATTCGTACATATTGGGCATGTATTGATAATTGGGATCTCGCTTATCCTGACAGGAGAGAAAGACCAGTGCTCCCAAACATACCATTGCTATACTAATACAACTCTTCATATTCAGTGACCGTTTTTATCGGTTATGTTGATTTCAACCGCACCAGTGTCCAGTAACAGATCCTTAAGTTCCTTTTCATTGCCATGGATATCGATCTCCATCACAAAATGGTCGTCCGTAGTCCTAAGATCGGGGTTTTCCGCTTTTTTAAACGGCCATAACCTACTGCGCAAATAAAAGGTAATCACCATTAAATGCGCCGCAAAGAAAACAGTGAGTTCAAACATGATAGGCACAAAGGCCGGCATGTTCTCCATATAACTGAAACTGGGCTTTCCACCGATATCCTGGGGCCAGTCCTGGATCATGATATAATTCATCATCACTATGGCCACCGCAAGGCCAAGGCAGCCATACATAAAGGATGTAATTGCAATACGGGTAGGTGCCAGCCCCATGGCCTTATCCAGACCGTGCACCGGAAAAGGACAATATACCTCCTCTATATGATGTTTGGCCCCCTTTACTTTTTTGACGGCGTGCATCAACACATCGTCATCATTATAATATGCATGAATAACTTTGGATGCCATATAGCTAGATTATAGTTTAAGCTCAAGTTTAAGTTCAAAAACGGTTACCTTAAACCTGGGGTTGCTTAGTTATTATATTATTATTGCCTTTTCTGTTTTCCGTCCACCTCAATTATTGCTTAGCACTTTTGCCTGTCCCGCCCAATCATCGCGCTGTGCCCTTCCAGGAAATGCCGCCGTAATGGAATCCAAGAGATCGTATTCCTTGGCCGTCATCCTACCTACTTGGGCAAAGGTAAATATGCCAATTTCGTTCAACTTTCGCTCCATTTGAGGGCCAATGCCCTTTATCTTTTTCAGGTCGTCCGCCGTTTCCGCGGCGGCATCAAAAGTACCTATGGAGGAAAGGAGATCCGAAACCCCTACCTTGTCCTCCACTGCGGGTCCAACCTCTTTTATCGGTACGTCATCCTTGATTGCTTCTTTCTTGGTTTCCGCAACCACACCCTTCTTTTCAATGGTATACAGTGGTTTACCGGCATCCCTAAGCTTTTTGTAGCGCTCTCCGGAAGATTTAAGAATGGTCTTCACCTCGGCCTGTGCAATTACCGGGAAGGTCCTGGCATACAACAGGAACAGCACAAAGAAAAATCCTATAGTGCCAATGAATATGCCAATATCCACATAGGTGGGGGAAAACATAGTCCAGGAAGAGGGCAGATAATCCCTGTGCAGGGAAGTTACGATAATCACAAAACGCTCAAACCACATTCCTATGTTCACCACAATGGAAATAAAGAAGGAGAACATAATGCTGGTTCGCAATCTTTTAAACCACATAAACTGTGGGGAGAACACGTTACAGGTCATCATGGCCCAATAGGCCCACCAATAAGGGCCCGTAGCTCTATTCAGGAAGGCATATTGCTCGTACTCCACCCCTGAGTACCAGGCCATAAACAATTCCGTGATATAGGCACAGCCCACTATGGAGCCCGTAATCATAATCACAATGTTCATTAACTCTATATGCTGTACGGTAATGTAGGCCTCCAAGCTGCAAACTTTGCGCATAATGATCAACAGGGTATTTACCATCGCAAAACCCGAGAAAATAGCCCCCGCAACAAAATAGGGTGGAAATATGGTCGTATGCCATCCCGGGATTACCGAGGTAGCAAAGTCAAAGGATACAATGGTATGCACGGAAAGTACCAAGGGCGTTGCCAAACCGGCCAATACCAAGGATACCTCTTCAAAGCGCTGCCAGTCCTTTGCCCGTCCGCTCCAACCAAAGCTCAAAAGGCTGTATATCTTTTTCTGGAATGGTTTTACGGCCCTATCACGTATCATGGCAAAATCCGGTAAAAGACCGGTCCACCAGAATACCAGGGATACAGACAGGTAGGTAGAAATCGCGAAAACGTCCCAAAGCAGGGGCGAGTTGAAGTTTACCCAAAGCGACCCAAATTGGTTGGGAATGGGCAACACCCAATACGCCAACCATGGACGGCCCATATGTATAACAGGAAACAATGCGGCCTGGATAACTGAAAAGATGGTCATAGCCTCCGCGGAACGGTTGATGGCCATTCTCCATTTTTGACGAAACAATAATAATACGGCGGAAATCAAGGTTCCGGCGTGCCCTATACCTACCCACCACACAAAGTTGGTGATGTCCCAGGCCCAGTTTACCGTTTTGTTAAGACCCCAGACACCGATACCCGTTGAAATCGTATAAATAATACATCCTACGCCCCAAAGGAAGGCCGCCAGGGAAATGCCGAAGACAATCCACCAAAGCTTGTTGGCCCTGCCCTCTACCGGTGCGGCAATATCCACGGTAACGTCGTGGTAGCCTTTGTCCCCAATTACCAAGGGTTTTCGTATAGGTGCTTCGTAATGCGACGCCATAAATTTCTGTTATAGTTCTTTCTTAGTGTATTGGTCTATGCTTCGTTGGTATTCCTGACCTTAACGTGATAGAATACATTGGGCTTTGTCCCCACATATTCTAATAAATGATATTTGCGATCACTCTTTGCCAGTTGGGCCACTTTGCTATCCGTATCGTTGATATCCCCAAAAACAATGGCCCCACTATTACATGCAGAAGAGCATGCAGTCTGGAACTCCCCGTCCTTGATCACACGGCCTTCGCGCTTTGCGTCCAAAATAGTCTTCTGCGTTTTTTGGATACAAAGTGAGCACTTTTCAATAACCCCCCTGGAACGTACGTTCACATCCGGATTAAGCACCATTTTGCCCAAATCGTTGTTCATATAATAATCGAACTCATCATTGTTGTTGTAGAGGAACCAGTTGAACCTCCGCACCTTATAGGGGCAGTTGTTGGCACAATAGCGGGTACCCACACAACGGTTGTAGGCCATTTGGTTCTGCCCTTGCCGGCCATGGGAGGTGGCCGCTACCGGACAAACCGTCTCACAGGGGGCATGGTTGCAGTGCTGGCACATCACCGGTTGAAATGCTACTTGTGGATTGGTCGCCGGGTCTTCCAACTCGCCAAAACCACCCAAGGAACCTTTCTCTCCCGAGAGTCCATTAAACTCGTTTTTCTTGACGTTATCTTCCTTAAAAGTATCCTCTGAGGAATAATATCTATCTATCCGCAACCAATGCATATCCCGGGACATACGCACTTCGCTCTTGCCCACCACAGGAACATTGTTCTCCGCATGACAGGCAATGACACAGGCCCCGCATCCCGTACAAGCGTTCAAGTCTATGGACATGTTAAAGTGATGGCCGATGGAACGGTCAAAACTCTCCCAGAGATCCACGGTGTTGGCGGGTACCTCTTGGTGGTTCAGCGATACCACGGGCATATGGTTCCATTCCGAATGGTCCTTGGTATTAAAAACCTCCAGAGTGGTCTCCTTAATGATATCCCCACGTCCCATCATGGTCTTGTGCAATTGTACGCAGGCAAATTCGTGGGTGCCCGATGCCTTTTCCAGGGTAGCGGACTGTATGGCGTTGAAATCTTGATACAAGGTATAGGCGTTAACACCGGTCTGCATTTCGGATTTCATACCCGCCTTTTTTCCATAACCAAAAGAAAGCCCTATGGATCCAGGCGCTTGTCCGGGCTGTACGATCACAGGAACCTTATCCAAGGACAGGCCGTTTACGGTAATCTTGGCATAACTACCATCCATACCGCCGTTGGCCACGTGGTAATTTTCCAAACCCAATCGCGTAGCATCCGCCTTGGATACAGTAACATAGTTATCCCAGGAAACCCTAGTAATAGGATCTGGGAATTCCTGCAACCAGGGGTTGCTGGCATGGCGACCGTCACCCATGCCTACTTTGGAATACAGCGTGAGCTCCATATTGCCCCCGCTGGTGGCATTTACCAGATTTTTTACGGCAGTCGTAATGGATACGGGGGATGTCCCAGGCGCCGTATCTTCCCCGCCCATTGCAACAGAGATTTCCTTATCCGTTTGTTCCACCATACTTTCCGGATCCATCACAGGGCCATCGGGCAAGTTCATGATAGCATCCTCAGCGGAAAACACACCGTTATGCAGGGCCTTGTTCCAATCCGCTCCTCGGAGTATCATCGTTTCCCAAGTTTCCTTGATGTATTGGTAGTAGGAGGCATCGCTTCCCATCCATGTCAATAAAGCGGTCTGAAGCTGTCTTGTATCGAACAATTCCCGGATGGTGGGTTGGGCCAGACTAAAATGCCCCTTCTTGATTTGGGCATCGTTCCATGACTCCAAAAAATGATTCGCCGCGGCAGTGTATTGCACCGCTTCCGTAGTTTCGTTCCAATTGGTGGAAAACACCACGGAGAAGTCTACCTTTTCCAGGCCATTGGCAAAGTCCCCGGCATTGGCCAAGGTGTACATGGGGTTTACCCCATCCATGATCAGCGCACCTACCTTCCCCGAGTTCATATCGGAGATCAATGCATTGACCGCTTTAACATTCCCTTGCCTTGTATATTTGGGTGATTTTGGATCAAACGCCCTGCTGCCTAACATTTCATTTATGGCCAATGCCACGGTCTGTGCATCAACATCGTCCAGGCCGGTAACCACTACGGCACCTTTCCTATTTTTTCGCACTTGTTTTACCAAGGCATCCAACGCTTTTTCGGCCTCGCCTATCTCACCTCCAACCGATGTTCCGTTGAGCTTTGCATAAAATTTGGCCAGGGCCACTTTCTGCTGCATAGGCGTTAACGGAACGCGTTTATCGGCATTGGCCCCGGTTAAGGACATATTGGCCTCAAACTGCACATGTCTGGACATTTTTCCATTCTTAGGAATCCTTCCCTTGGCATAGCCACTGTCATACCCCCCGCCTTGCCAGTCCGCAAGAAAATCGGCACCAAAGGAAATAATCAGATCGGCCTCGGAAAAGTCATAATCCGCCATGGAGCGTTCTCCGTAACGGTTCTCAAAAGCCGTTAGGGCACTATCCTCGGATATGGCATCGTAGACCACGTGGTTTACATTACCGTATTCCTCGGTAAATTCCTGTATAAGTCTTGCCGTAGAAGGGCTGGCATAGGTCTGGGTAAGCAGGGCAATTTGTTTTCCGGAACCCTTTAAACTTCCCAACTTGGCTTTTACCGCGGCATCCAAGGTCTTCCATTCCACAGGTTCACCATTTGCCATGGGACCTTGTAACCTAGTGCTGTCATAGAGCGAAAGTACGGAGGCCTGCACCCTTGCATTGGCACCTCCCGCGACCTTGGCCTCTTCATTATTCTCTACTTTTATGGGACGGCCCTCACGGGTCTTGATCAGGATACTGGCAAAATCAAAACCATCTGCAATGGTAGTCGCATAAAAATTGGCCACCCCGGGCACTATGGTTTCCGGTTGCACTACATATGGTATGGACTTTCGAACGGGCCCCTCACAAGCGGCCATGGTAGCCGCCGCGGTACTAAAACCTACATACTTGAGGAAATCACGTCGGTTGGTGTTCGTGGCCGAAAGATTATCCTTATCGCCCAAAAACCCATCTACCGGAATCTCTTCTATAAACTCGTTTTGTTTTAGCGTCTCAACAATGGAATCGTTTGGATTTAACTCCGCTTCGCTTTTCCAATATTTCTTGTTTGATGACATACGATATCTCTGTAATTAACAGCTTTAGTTATAATCAATAGTGACATTTGCCACACTCCAGACCACCCATTTGGGCAGCCGTTAGCTGGTCCACACCATATTTTTTGGAAAGCTCCTTGTGTATTTTTTCGTAGTATGCATTGCCCTCTACCTTAACATTGGTCTCCCTATGGCAATCTATACACCAACCCATAGTCAACGGGGAATATTGGTACATAATCTCCATCTCCTCTACCGGGCCATGACAGGTCTGACACTCTATGCCCGCCACAGAAACATGCTGGGAGTGATTAAAATAGGCAAAGTCCGGGAGGTTGTGGATACGAATCCATTCTACGGGACTACTTTCCCCGGTATACCTTTGGTTTTCCTCATCCCAGCCCACGGCTTTGTATAATTTCTTTATCTCCTTGGTATAAAATTCATTGGTATATCCATTGGCCAAATCCTCGGCACTGGGTCCTTCCGGATTGCCTTTGTACTCGTAAATGGACTTATGGCAGTTCATACAAACATTCAGGGAAGGAATTCCTGAATGTTTGGACACCCTTGCAGAGGAGTGGCAATACTTGCATTCTATTTTATTGTCCCCCGCATGTATCTTGTGCGAATAGTGTATAGGCTGTATCGGCGCATATCCCTGATCTACACCCACCTGCATCATCCAACCGTATGCAAAATAAGCACTGCCCAGGAGGAGGAAGATTACGGTGACCAATACCAAAAATTGGTTTTGGGCAAAGGCCTTCCAAATAGGTGTTCTTTTTTCCGTGCGTTCCCTTTCCAGTACAACACCATTGGCCTCGGCAATACGCTTTAAGGTGTTGTTTACCAAGAACAACATTAAAACCAAAAGACCGAACACGACGGCCAACGCACCAAGAAGTATTTCATTTGATATCGCCGAAGAACCTCCAGAACCATCCTCTCCGGGGGTCGTTGCAACAGTGGCCGGAGCCGCTTGAGGCGGTGGGGCGGCCGTATAGGCCAAAATATCATCGATATCCCCGTTGCTCAGGGTAGGAAAGGCGGTCATGGCCGCCTGATTATATTCCTCGTAAATCTTTACCGCATAAGGATCACCGGCCTTTATCATACCGGGGCTGTTCTTGATCCATGCATACAACCACTCCTTGTCCAGACCTTCTTCCTCCGCAAGCCTGCTCTCCACATTGGCCAAGGCCGGACCTGTCATCTTTCGATCCATGGCATGGCAAGCGGCACAGTTTTGGTTGAAAAGTTTTTTACCGTTTACCGGATCGCCCGAACCATCCTTAGCGGCCACTACTTCGGTAACTTCCGCAACGACCTCCTCCTGACTGTGGATAGCGGTAGAAAAAAGCAGGAAGAAAATGAGACTAACACCTAAAATTTTAGAAATTCGATTGCGGTACGGAACCTTTTTCATATGGAAACTATTTCTAACGAAATCCTGGCACAATAATTAGTATTTAGTGGGATGTTAGGTCGTATTACGGTGCCCTTATGTTGCAGGCAAAAATAAGGAATACACTTTATTTTGGAAGTGTTGCGCTATTTATCGCACTTAATTTATAATTGTTCTAAATAAATGGATTTTCAACAGTATAAAACAGAAAAAATTACCTTTGTAAAACTCTAGAAATGAACTATGAAACATAAACAAGCTCTGTTTTTTCCATCACTTTTCTTGTTGGGCGCCATTTGCATTTGTTCGGCCCAAAAGGGGAATATCAACATTCAACAGGATGAAAAAATCACCTCCCTCCTAAAGATCTATAAATCGGTTAACCAAAACGCGGAATATTATCGGATACAGGTGGGTTTCGGCACCTATGACCAAGCCCAAAAAATACAAACCGAGGTCACCGAGGATTTTCCGGAGCTTCCCTCAAAAATAGATTTTGACTCCCCCACCTATAGGGTGCGCATAGGGCGTTTCAAAGATAAGTTGGACGCGGATCGCAAGTTTTTTGAAGTTCGAAAAAAATATCCCAACGCCATGTTATTAAAACCAAAAAAATCGACCTAACGGTCGATTTTTTTATGTTTCCAAGTGTTCCTTCTTGCTACAATGTTTTCTTAACGGCCACTTCCTGGAAGCATTCTACAATGTCTCCCTCCTTGATATCGTTATAATTTTTTATCTGTAGTCCGCAATCATAGCCTTTGGACACTTCCTTTACATCATCCTTAAATCGTTTCAAGGAAGCCAATTCACCCGTGTAGACCACCACGCCGTCCCGGATAAGACGAATACTGGAATTCCGGAACACCTTGCCGCTGGTTACCATACAACCGGCGATGGTGCCCACTTTGGAAATCTTGAAGGTTTCCCTAATTTCCGCGGTCCCGCTAATCTCCTCCTTCATTTCCGGTGAAAGCATGCCCTCCATGGCATCTTTAAGATCATTGATCGCATCATAGATAATGGAATACATACGGATGTCTATCTCCTCCTTCTCGGCCACTTCCTTGGCATTGCCCATTGGCCTTACGTTAAAGCCAATGATAATGGCATCCGAAGCAGAGGCCAAAAGCACATCGGATTCCGTAATGGCACCGACCCCTTTGTGGATAATGTTCACCTGTATCTCATCGGTAGAAAGTTTTTGGAACGAATCTACCAATGCCTCAACGGAGCCGTCCACATCACCCTTGAGTATAATGTTCAATTCCTTGAAATCTCCAAGGGCGATTCTTCTTCCGATCTCATCCAGGGTAATATGACGTTGTGTGCGTACAGACTGCTCTCGCAACAACTGCGATCTTTTTGTGGCGATCTGTTTGGCTTCGCGTTCGTCTTCCATGACATTGAACTTGTCGCCGGCCTGAGGCGCTCCATCCAGCCCTAGGATGGATATAGGGGTAGCCGGACCGGATTCCTTCACCTCCTTGCCGCGTTCATCGTACATGGCCTTGACCTTGCCACTGTGGGTA
This sequence comes from Bacteroidota bacterium, assembly GCA_039819225.1. Taxonomy (GTDB): domain Bacteria; phylum Bacteroidota; class Bacteroidia; order Flavobacteriales; family Flavobacteriaceae; genus Ulvibacterium. The sequence goes on from JBCBSN010000084.1 coordinate 14,598, forward strand.
CCGGCCAGAACATAATCCCCTATCTTAAGGGTTCCCGCCTGGACCAGAATGGTGGACACATATCCACGGCCCTTGTCCAAAAAGGCCTCTACCACTGTGCCCGATGCATTTTTGTCCGGATTGGCCTTTAGTTCCAACAACTCCGCTTCCAATAAGACTTTTTCCAAAAGTTCCGTTACGCCTTCCCCTGTTTTGGCCGAAATGTCATGGGACTGTATTTTTCCGCCCCAGTCCTCTACCAAAAGGTTCATATTGGCCAGCCCTTCCTTGATCTTATCCGGATTCGCCGTTGGTCTATCTATCTTGTTGATCGCAAAGACTATGGGCACCCCCGCCGCCTGGGCATGGCTAATGGCCTCCTTGGTCTGGGGCATAATATCATCATCCGCTGCAACTACTATAACGGCAATATCGGTCACCTGGGCGCCACGCGCACGCATAGCGGTAAACGCCTCGTGACCGGGCGTGTCCAGAAAGGTTATCTTTTGGCCATCATCCAAAGCAACCCCGTAGGCTCCAATATGCTGGGTTATACCACCACTTTCGCCCGCTATTACATTGGCTTCCCTAACGTAGTCCAGGAAAGAGGTCTTCCCATGATCTACATGGCCCATAACGGTTACTATGGGAGCCCTTGGCTTTAAATCTTCAGGGGCATCCTCTTCTTCCTCAATGGCTTCCTCGATCTCCGCGGTAACAAATTCTACATCATAACCAAATTCATCCGCTACAATGGAAAGTGTTTCCGCATCCAATCTTTGATTCATGGTCACCATAATACCTAGGGACATACAGGCCGATATAATCTCCGTGGTAGAGACACCCATCATGGTAGCCACTTCGCTAGCGGTTACGAACTCCGTAACCTTTAGGATCTTGCTCTCCAGTTCTTGCTGTTCCAAGTCCTTTTCCGTCTGTTGACGATGTTGGTCCCGCTTGTCGCGTCGGTATTTGGCCCCTTTGCCTTTTTTGGATTTTCCCTGTAATTTCTCAAGGGTCTCCCTTACCTGTTTTTGTACATCTTCCTCGGAAGGCTCAACTTTATTAGCCGTGGCGAACCTTTTGCCTTCCTTTCTTCCGGCAGATCCCCTTCGCGACATGTTACCGCCACCGGAAGTATTGCTCACGATACGTCTACGTCGTTTTTTTCGATCCGGACTATCCGTTGGCTTGGCCTCTTCTTTTTTCTTCTTGGGTTTTTGAAATTTGGAGAGATCTATCTTATCCCCCGTAATCTTTGGGCCGGAGAGCTTTTGATACTGGGTAGTGATTTTTTCCTGGTCCACTTCCTTTTCCGGGGTTTCCTCGGTTTTGGGAGCGGCAGTTTCGACCACCTTCTCAACAACCTCTTCTTTTTTGACCTCAGGAGCGGCATCCTCTTTTTGGGCGGGAGCGGGTTCCTTCTTCTTCGGACTCAAGTCGATCTTGCCTACCGTCTTGGGGCCACTGAGCTCCGCCTTGGCCTTAATGATATTCTCGGGAGGGGCAGCGGCCTTTTTTTCCCTGGCCAAACGCCTTTCTTCCTGCTCTTGCTCCAGTTGCAATCTTATGGCCTCCTTTTCCTTACGCTTCTCCTCCCCTACTTCCTGTGATGCAACCTTTTTGCTCATGTCCGTCTGGAACTCGTCCAATAGAACTTGGT
>JBCBSN010000085.1:0-16163 GCA_039819225.1 Bacteroidota bacterium
AGGATGGGAACTATCAGATACGAGAGGCAAAGATCGCCATTGCTTCCGGTGGATTTGCGGGAAAGGGCGCCGGAAAGAGTGTGCAGAAGAATTTTTTACCCCAGAGCTCCTCGGATTTTATCTATGCCATAATAGTGGAAGAATACGGACTGGTAGGGGGTTTTGTCCTTATGTTCCTTTATTTGTTTCTTCTGTTTCGCATTGTAGTAGTGGCCAGTGGCAACGCCAATATTTTTGGAAAGCTTTTGGTACTTGGAGTGGGCCTGCCCATCATTTTCCAGGCCTTTATAAATATGGCCGTAGCTGTGGGCTTGTTTCCGGTGACGGGCCAAACCTTGCCGCTTATCAGTAGCGGGGGGACCTCTAGTTGGATGACCTGTTTGGCCATTGGTATTATCCTTAGTGCAAGCAATAAACATGTGGATTGGGAAAAGAAGCGTAAAAAGATAGATGAAACAAATCCTTTGGAGATACTAAGTGGGCAGCTATAGGTTTATACTCTCCGGGGGAGGCACGGGAGGACATATTTATCCGGCAATAGCCATTGCCAATGAATTGAAAAGGCGGTTCCCGGACGCCGCGTTTCTTTTTGTTGGGGCCAAGGATCGGATGGAGATGGAAAAAGTGCCCAAGGCAGGATACAAAATAATAGGACTTTGGATTACGGGCCTACAACGGAAATTGACGTTTAAGAACCTGATGTTTCCCTTAAAATTGATTAGTAGTTTGTGGCGATCACGAAAAATAGTGTCTCAGTTTAAACCCCATGCCGTTATCGGCACTGGGGGGTTCGCCAGTGGACCGCTATTGCAAGTCGCGGCAGGTAGGGGAATTCCTTGTGTGTTGCAGGAGCAAAACTCCTATGCAGGGATTACCAATAAACTCCTTAAGGACAAGGTGGCCAAGATTTGTGTGGCCTATGAGGGCATGGAAAAGTTTTTCCCGGCGGATAAAATAGTAAAGACCGGTAATCCTGTTCGTGAGGATCTGGCCCATATCCAAATCAATGGGAAAGAGGCCAAGACCTCCTTTGGTTTGGATGGTGGGCTTAAGACGGTGCTTGTTCTTGGAGGAAGCCTGGGTGCCAGACGCATCAATCAATTGATCGAGAAAGAACTGGACTTTTTTCGGGATTTGGACCTTCAGGTCATCTGGCAATGTGGCAAACTGTATATCGAAGAATACAAAAAATACCATTCCAAATATGTAAAGGTATTTGATTTCCTGGATACCATGGATGTTGCCTATGCAACCGCAGATTATATCATATCCAGGGCGGGGGCCGGCTCGGTTTCAGAGCTATGTATCGTAGGCAAACCTACTGTGTTCATACCATCGCCCAATGTGGCAGAGGATCATCAAACGAAAAATGCAATGGCCTTGGTAAAGAAGCATGCGGCCCTGATGTTGTCGGAAAAAGAACTAGATCGACAATTTGTGCCCTTGTTTAGAGACTTGCATCGATTACAGGAAAAGCAAGTCGAGTTATCGCGCAATATCAAAAATTTGGCCTTGCCCAATGCCACAAAGGCCATTGTTGACGAGATAGAGAAATTGTTACAGGAACATCCTTCAAAAAAGGTGTCATAATAGTATTTATGAACTTGGACAAGGTACGTCATGTGTATTTTATAGGGATAGGGGGGATAGGAATGTCCGCCTTGGCCCGGTATTTTAAGTCCGTGGGCAAAAATGTAGCCGGATACGACAGGACCAAGACACCGCTGACTTCTGAATTAGAGGATTTGGGTATGGCCATCCATTATATGGATAAGGTATCCCAAATTCCAGAAGACTATACGAATACAGAAGAGACCTTAATCGTATATACGCCCGCCATTCCTCGGGAACATACGGAATATCAGTACTTTTTAAGGGCCGGGTTCCGTATCTACAAACGTTCGGAGGTATTGGGACTTATCACAAAGGATACTTTTTGCCTGGCGGTGGCTGGTACTCATGGAAAAACCACTACCTCTTGCATCCTGGCACATCTGCTTAAGGAATGTGGGGTATCGTTTACCGCTTTCTTAGGCGGTATTTCAGAAGATTTTAACAGCAATTTTGTGTACACCGGCACGGAGTATTCCATAGTAGAGGCGGATGAATTTGACCGTTCCTTTTTGCAGTTGTTCCCCCATGTGTCCTGCATTACCTCCATGGATGCCGATCATTTGGACATCTATGGGGACAAAAAGACGCTTCATGACTCCTTTAGGGAATTTGCGGAACGTATTGCACCGGACGGAAAGGTATTTGTCCGCAAAAATTTACCCTTAAAAGGGACTACTTACGGCGTGGCGGATGGCTCTGAATACCGTATCGAGAATTTGCGGCTAAACGAGGGGGCCTATCTTTTTGATTTGATCACCCCAAAGGACACCATTAAGGATGTGGTCTTTAAAAAACCGGGAAGGCACAACCTTCTCAACGCCTTGGTGGCTTTTGCAATGGCTATACAGACTGGTGTGTCCGTTGAGGAATTGGCCCGTGCATTGGAAACCTTTAAGGGAGTCCAGCGTAGATTTTCCTATCATGTGCGATCGGAAAATTTTGTTTTCATCGATGACTATGCCCATCACCCTACTGAAATCAATGCCGTATATGAGGCTATTATAGAAATGCATCCAGGGAAGAAGATTACGGCCGTTTTTCAGCCCCACCTGTTTTCCAGAACTCGGGATTTTGCGGATGAATTTGCGATAAGTCTGTCAAAATTCGATACGGTTCTATTGCTGGATATCTATCCGGCAAGGGAAAAACCCATGAAAGGGATTACTTCCAAATGGCTCTTGGAAAAAATTAGAACAAAGGACAGAAAATTGATAAAAAAATCAACTCTAGTAAAAGAAATAAAGCAGCACAACCCCGAGGTGCTAGTTACCATGGGAGCAGGGGATATTGGGCTGGAAGTATCTAAAATTAAAAACGAACTGGCTTATGCGAATTAACTGGAACTATCTTAAAATTATAATACTAATTGCCATTATATCAGGGCTCTACGCATTTAGTGTTAAACGAAACGAAGCGCGGAAGATCAATGGAATCAGTATTGAGTTTTCCGGTGATGAAAATCTTTATCTCACCCAGGCCTCGGTTAATAAATTGTTAATACAAAATTATGGAGAGCTCTCGGATATGCCCAAAGAAAAATTAGTTTTGAATACTATAGAAAAGGTCATTGAGACCAATGAAATGGTAAAAAGCGCGCAGGTTTATCTTACGGTAAACGGTGAGCTTAAGTCTAAAATAGCTCAGCGCAAACCCATCGGACGCATAGAGGGAGGTTCAAAATTTTATCTGGATGATGAAGGGAAACGTATGCCGTTATCCAAAAATCATTCTGCCAGGGTGCCTATAATTACGGGTAAAATTACCGGGAAAAGCTTGGAGGACGCCTATGTCATTTTAAAGTATATCAATACGGATGATTTTCTCAGGAAAAATGTGATAGGCATACACATTCAAGAGGAGAATAAGTATCAGTTAAAGTTTCGTATAGGACAATTTGTGGTGAATTTGGGAGGTGTAGAGGATTTAGAGGAGAAGTTCAACAATTTCAAGGCCTTTTATAAGAAAGCGGATAAAGATAAGACCTTGGAGAGTTATGCCATGGTAAATTTGGAATTCAATAATCAAGTAGTATGTACCAAAATTTAGACACAACAATGGAACTGGCAAAGTACTCGGTAGGCCTTGATATTGGGACCACCAAGATTGTTGCCATAATCGGCAGGGAGAACGAATATGGTAAAATAGAGGTGCTGGGCATTGGGCGATCAAAGAGCCTTGGTGTGCGCCGGGGTGTCGTCAACAATATTACACAGACCATTAAGTCCATCCGCTTGGCCGTGGAAGAGGCGCAGGCGAATTCCGGATTGGAGATTGCCTCGGTGGTGGTAGGTATTGCGGGGCAGCACATCCGTAGCTTGCAGCATAGTGATTACATCACCCGCCCGGATTCCGAAGAGGTCATCAATGATGGGGACCTGGATATGTTGTGCGATCAAGTATATAAACTGGTGATGTTGCCAGGGGAGGAAATCATCCATGTTTTACCCCAAGAGTATAAGGTGGATGGCCAAGCCGAGGTAAAGGAACCCATCGGGATGTACGGTGGAAGGTTAGAAGCCAATTTTCATGTTGTGGTAGGACAGATATCGTCCATAAAAAATGTGGGGCGCTGTATCAAAAGTGCGGGTCTTAAGCTGGGCAATATCACCCTGGAACCCTTGGCATCGTCGGATGCGGTGCTGAGCCAGGAAGAAAAGGAAGCCGGGGTAGCACTTATAGATATTGGGGGCGGCACCACTGACCTGGCCGTCTTTAAGGACGGGATTATTAGGCATACTGCCGTAATACCCTTTGGGGGTGGTGTAATTACCGAAGATATAAAGGAAGGGTGCTCCATAATCGAAAAACAAGCCGAGCTATTGAAAATCAGATTCGGCTCCGCCTGGCCCGGCGAAAACAAGGATAACGAAATTGTATCCATACCCGGTCTCAGGGGAAGGGAACCCAAAGAGATAAGCCTCAAGAACCTTTCCAGGATCATTCATGCCAGGGTGGTGGAAATTATAGAAAAGGTATATGTGGAGATCAAGAATTATGGCCATGAGGAACAGAAAAAGAAACTCATTGCCGGGATTGTCCTTACCGGGGGAGGGAGTCAGTTAAAACATTTAAAGCAATTGGTAGAGTATATCACGGGCATGGATACCCGTATTGGTTATCCCAACGAGCATTTGGCGGGAGATTCGGAAGAATCCATCGCAAGTCCTCTTTATGCAACGGCGGTAGGACTGTTGATGAACGCTCTAAAGGAAGGGGATAGGCACAAACCTCCAGAGGACCTTCCAGAAGCTGGGATAGCCAAAACCGAAATCGTCCAAGAGAAAAAGAACCAACCACCCCCGCCACAAAAAAAACCAAGGAAGTCCGTTTTTGACAAATGGTCCGAAAAATTAAAGGAATTCCTTGAGAACGCAGAATAATAAACCCTCAATAATAAAAGTATAACCAGTAACGAAAATAATATGAGCAAGAACACGGAATTTGAAAGTATATCCTTTGATCTGCCCAAAAACCAAAGCAATGTCATAAAGGTCATTGGTGTTGGTGGCGGGGGAAGCAATGCCATAAACCATATGTTCCAAGCGGGAATAAACGGGGTGGATTTTGTAATCTGCAATACGGATCAACAGGCCCTTCAGAATAGCCCGGTACCCAATAAGATACAATTAGGGGTATCCCTTACGGAAGGGCTCGGCGCAGGCGCAAACCCCGAAGTAGGGGAACAGGCCGCCATGGAAAGTATGGAGGATATCAAGGGCATGCTGGATACTACGACAAAAATGATTTTTATTACCGCCGGAATGGGTGGGGGAACGGGTACTGGTGCCGCTCCCGTCATTGCAAAACAGGCAAAGGAAATGGACGTGCTTACCGTGGGCATAGTTACCATGCCCTTTCAGTTTGAAGGCAAAATGCGCTGTGAACAGGCGCAGATAGGAATAGAAAAATTGCGCTCCAACGTAGATTCGCTCATAGTCATAAATAATAATAAGCTACGCGAAGTGTATGGAAATCTGGGTTTTAAGGCCGGTTTCTCCAAGGCAGATGAGGTTCTCTCCACCGCTGCCAAAGGAATTGCGGAGGTCATTACCCATCATTACACCCAAAACATAGACCTTAAGGATGCCAAGACGGTACTGTCCAATAGTGGTACGGCCATTATGGGATCTGCCATGGCATCAGGTTCCGCAAGGGCCAATGAGGCCATTATAAAAGCTTTGGATTCCCCATTGCTCAACGATAATAAGATTACCGGGGCCAAAAATGTACTATTGTTGATCGTTTCCGGATCCCAGGAAATTACCATTGATGAAATCGGGGAAATCAACGATCATATTCAAATCGAGGCCGGGCATGGGGCCAATATCATTATGGGCGTGGGCGAGGATGAAAATTTGGGTGAGGCGATAGCGGTCACCGTAATCGCGACGGGCTTTAATATAGATCAACAGGATACCATAGTAAACACGGAATCCAAAAAAATTGTGCATACCCTGGAAGAAGATCGTAAAGTAGAACGGGATGTGACATCAAAGCCCGTTGTACACCGTTTGGTGGAAGATGAAGACCCGGGAATGGATTTGATAGCTACCACAAACTATATCAAAAACTTTAACGTATTCTATGAGGAAGTGGTAGAGGAGGTGGTAAAGGGAGAAGTTTCCGAAGACGATTTCATTATCATAGATTCCAAGGACACCCTTAACGATATTGAGGTAGTGGATCCTGAAGTGGTTTCCTCCAAAATAGTAAATGAGGATCAGTTTACCATGAGTTTTGATATGCCCTTGGTAACAAATGATGAGGAAGAGGAAAAAAAAAATGTAATTACTTTTAGCCTGGATGAGGAGGTAAAGGAAATGGATGTGAACGACCATATTGAGGTTATTCCCGTTCTGGAATATAACAAAAAAGGGGAGACCCGATATAGCCTGGACGATTATATGGAACTTGAGGAAAAGCTCACCGGGGCACGTTCAAAAGCCGAGGAGTATGATCCCAAGATTATAGAGGACGAACTTGTATTTGAGAAAAAGACAATTCCCTCTCCAGGGGCCGTTACTCCTCCCGCTACCCCAAAACCTCCACAGGAAATAGACCCAATGGAAACACCCATTGAGGAGTTATTAAGGGAAAGAGCGGATGAGAGAAGAAGAAAGCTTAAGGATTTCAACTATAGGTTCCAAAATAGTATAGGACATAATGACGATGAGTTGAATAAACAACCTGCCTACAAAAGGCAAGGTGTGGATCTTACGCAGAATTCTAGAGAACAGATAGACCTTTCCAGATTTAGCGTAAGCAAGGATAGCAATGGGGAAATTCAACTACGATCCAATAATTCCTTCCTTAACGACAACGTGGATTAATACCTCCCGTACCCAAATAAACCGAACCCGAAAACCGTAGTGTTTTCGGGTTTATTTTTTATCTTCGCAATCCAAATAATGTATAGGATATGGGTTTGCAGGAAAAGGTTATGACGGAGATGAAGACTGCCATGAAGGCAAAGGATACCGTTGCCTTGGAATCATTAAGGGCCATAAAGTCGGCAATTTTGTTGGCACAGACAGATAAAGGTGCCGGTGGCACACTTTCAGATGAGGATGAGGTACGATTGGTTCAGAAATTGGTAAAACAGCGTAAGGATAGTGCTGCCATTTTTACAGAACAGGGCAGGGATGATTTGGCCGGGCCGGAATTGGCCCAGGTATCGGTATTGGAACAGTTTTTGCCCGAACAGCTCACCGAAGCGGAAATTGAAGGTGTTGTGGTACAGACCATTGACGCTATTGGTGCAACGGGAATGAAGGACATGGGCAAGGTAATGGGAATGGTATCCAAGGAATTGGCCGGCCAAGCCGATGGAAAGACCATTTCCACTATTGTAAAACGTAAATTAACGTAATACATTTTTGAAAGAACTGTCAGGGTTTTAAGAATTGACAGGTCTTCCAATGGCCGCGTAGTTCAACTGGATAGAATATCAGATTTCGGCTCTGAGGGTTGGGGGTTCGAATCCTCCCGCGGTCACTTAAAGCGCAGACCCTGTATGAAAATGCAGGGTTTTGTTGTTTGATAGAGCGTCAAAAGCCGAAGACTTTTGTAAGCAAAAGCAAATAACAAAACCGCGGCACGTGAGCGATGCATGTCTGCATTTTCAGGTGGGGGAGTGCCGTGAGGATGTTCGAAGAAAATCCCTCCTTAATAAGGACTGACAAAGTGATCTTTTGCCAAATCCACTTTGTTTTCTCCATCCGGACTTTCCATTTTCAACGCGGAGCGCTGTGAGGAAGGGCGCAGCCGATTCCTCCCTTGCTGGCCATCGAGCCTATGAAGCTTAAACAGGCTCTGGGTTATATTAATGCCGATAGGATTTTAAGGCTTCTTGAAAAAACTGTATAGCACTATCGGGATCTACCTTTGTGGCTGGGAGTAGTGCCCCCTTTATATTGGTGTTTTTCCATGTCCCGTAGGTTATTTTTTTATAGTTAGAAACATCTATTGCATCATGTCCAAGATAACCGCTAATATAAAAGTAGTGTTCATCACAAATAGCATCTGGAATTGCCATTCCTAAACCTAAGGATTTTCCGGAATGTTCATCCAAGAGTACAAAAGCGCCCGTATCAAAATGATGGGGCCATACACGGATATCCGATTGCAGACCTTCGCCATTCAAAAAGGAATGTAAGACCAAATGGGCCAGTTTACGTAAACGTAGCAGTTCTTTGAGTCCATCGGCATTGGGCAGGCGGAACTTGAAATCGCCCGTGGCGGAATAGGGTATATTATAATGCAATACATAGGCATATCCTTTGGCCCAAAAAATCGTAGAAGCCATTTCATCGATCCAAGCGATTATCTCTTTGTGCGATTTTCCATCCAAGGGAAAGGATTCCTTCGTATTTGCCCCCCATTTTAGGCTAAATTCGGAATAATCAAAAATCAATTGGACCCCAGAATTGTTCAAGAGCCGAGTTTCTAGGGTGCCGGTTTCCGGTATAAAAGCCATATTGGTATGACTGTCATCCTTTTTTTGGGGTAAAAAACTAGCACCGGCCATGGCCAAGTACTGCGCTGCAAGATGTACTTGTTTCAGAATTGGGTCATTCATGGTGTTGTGTACGGGGTTTGCCAAAGGGCAAAATAATACCTATCGTAAGAAATTCATCGTTTAGCTGGCCCGCTACTCCCTTGAATTCCGCAAAAATGAAAAAGCGATTTAGATTGTAGTGCGCCCCAAAACCGTAATTAAGGCCAAATTCACCAATCTCTTCAACAGTATCGGTGTCCGCAATAAGCCGTTCCTTTTCAATGGTATAGTTTATTCCACCCAAAGGATAAATTCCCAATATATGGGATATTTCAAAGATATAGTGGGCATTGACGTTCAAATCGACAATGCTTAACTCCTGTTCCTTGTCAATTTCCTTGTAGGGGAAAAAAGTAATTTCCGGACCAAAGCAAAAAGTCGGCCCGGTACCATAGAACAATCTTGCATTTAACCCAAAAAGACTTTCATCCAGTTCAAAGGAAGGCCCGCCACCAACCATAAGGCCTTCTTGCGCACTTAGGCCTAGATAGGATAGGAATACCCCAACAAAGAGACAGTATCTTGACAAATAGGCTATAGTCGATTTATTTAGAGGCCAAAGGCGGTTCAAGATTTCCAAATGGTTTCATTGGAATCTTATGGTTCCTTGGTCGTCAAAAAAAAGCAACGTTTACTTTCTTTGGACTCTTTTTTCCTTGGGGGGAATAGGTGCGAATTTTTGTTTTGTGCCCACATCGACCCAAAGGTTCAATCTAGCTTTGGTTAAAGATAGGAACTACTTTCTTTACCTATTTTCCATATCCCTAACTACCGTTTTATCCATTTTTTCAAAGAGATTTAGGGTTTGGAGGCTATCCAAAGGAAGCGAAGCGGAATAATCGCGTTTTTGTTTTCCAAGGTTTTGGGAACTAGGTCCGTGAAAGAGGTTGTGTATGGGAGTTACGTAACGGTCACTCCCGGAAAACGCCTTGTCTACTTTTGCCCCATAGGTGGTTTGGAGCTCCCTTTCTTCTAGGGACGTTTCGGAAAAGGTTTGTTTGTGAAGATATATGGCGATCAAGAGACCTATAAAAAGGACAAGTTGGGAAGGAACTTTCATAATCAGGGGGAGTTTAGATGGTCTTTTGTGTTTTTTGCTTATTACCATCAGCATGGATGCAAACTTCTTGCCAAAAATGAAGTTTTCCAAACGGTTTATCATAAATTTTGGCCCCGCCGAAAACAAAATAAAATGGTTTGCTCCGATAAAAACAACTTATTGGTGTCTGGCTATGAATTTGTTAGACTAAACGGAAGTCATGGTTGTACCTTGTAATGCCCATAGTTATCCTAGGGCTCTTTTTTTGGAGACTGCTTTGAAATATGTCCTATAATTAAAGAGGCGTGGATTCGGGAATTCTCAATAAACCATTTATGGGTTTCCATACCACCACAGATGACTCCGGCCAAATAGAGTCCCGCTACATTGGTTTCCATAGTTTCGGGATTGTATTGGGGCAGTCTTTTTTCGTCCTGGGAAAGCTGTATCCCCAGTTTTTCCAAAAACGCAAAATTGGGCATATAACCCGTAAGGGCCAATACAAAATCATTGGGAAGGGTTACCACGCCCTCTGGAGTTTTGATCAAAACCTCGTCTTTCTTGATTTCCTTTACTGTAGCGTTAAAGTAAACTTGTATGCTACCCTCTTGGATACGGTTAATGATGTCTGGGCGCACCCAGTATTTGACACGTTCCCCTACTTCAGGGCCTCGGATGATAAGGGTGACTTCCGAGCCTTTGCGCCAACATTCCAGTGCCGCATCGATAGCGGAATTACTGGCACCGATGACCGCCAATTTTTGACTGGCATAGAAATGGGGATCTTTATAATAGTGGGAAACCTTGGGAAGCTCTTCTCCGGGGACATGTAACAAATTTGGCAAATCGTAGAATCCGGTCGCGATGATGATATGGGACGCCTTATATTCCCCCTTATCCGAGATCACCGTAAAAACATCCCCGGAGCGCGATACCTCCTCCACAAGCTCAAAAAGATGTATGTTAAGCCGGTTACTGGTTACAATTCTCCGGTAGTATTCCAACGCCTCGTTGCGTTTGGGCTTGGCCTCGTTGCTGATAAAGGGAATATCATCGATTTCCAAGCGTTCCGAAGATGAAAAGAACTGCATGTTCACGGGATAGTTGAAAAGCGAGTTTACAATGGGTCCTTTTTCTATGATCAAGTAGGACAATCCCTTTTTCTGGGCTTCCAGTCCACAGGCAATACCTATGGGACCGCCCCCTACGATAACAAGATCCAATTGTTTCATTATCCCGCCAATTCCTTTAATTCTTGGATGGTTTTTTTGGGATCCTTACTTTTAAAGATATAACTGCCCGCCACCAGGACATCGGCACCTGCTTTTGTAAGATTCTTGGCATTTTTGGAACTTACCCCACCATCGATCTCAATTAGGGCATTGGACTTTTTATGAAGGATCAGGGCCTTGAGCTTGCGCACCTTGTCATATGTATTTTCAATAAAGGATTGCCCACCAAACCCCGGATTTACACTCATAAGCAAAACCAGGTCAATAGCGTTTATGGTATCCTCCAGGACGTTAATGTTCGTATGCGGATTAAGGGCCACCCCTGCCTTCATCCCAGCGGCCTTAATGGCCTGTAGTGTCCTATGCAGATGGGTACAGGCCTCATAGTGTACCGTGAGTATCGCTGCGTTGAGATTGGAAAATGCCTGAATATAACGGCTTGGATCTACAATCATCAAATGTACATCCAACGGTTTGGTAGCATGTTCGCCAATAGCCTTTAAAACGGGCATGCCGAACGAAATATTAGGTACAAAAACTCCGTCCATAATATCGATATGGTGCCAGTCCGCGCCGCTTTCCTCTACCAATTCCACATCCCGTTGTAGATTCCCAAAGTCTGCCGCCAACAGGGAAGGGGCAATTTTAGTTTTGCTCATTTAAATAATGCTAAAAACCATAGGTGCAAAGGTACAGAAATGAAAGGGTTCCAAAATCAGTTATCGGAATTTCCTTGGTATACCTCGTGCTTTTCATCCCCCCCGGATTTTAGATATGCAAACAAATCTAGCACTTCTTGTTCGTTCAAACGGTTTAAAAGTCCTGTGGGCATAGGTGAAATAGGGGACAATTCTTGCTTTTCTACATTGCTCTTGGCCAATTGTACCCTATAACTTTCGTTGAAAGGATTGGGTGCCAAGGCAACGGAATCCCCTTCTTCCGAAAGTACCCGGCCCGCAATTTTCTTGCCGTCCTTTAGATGAAATAGGGTATGGGCATATTGGTCCGAAATATCATCGTTGGGGCTGTAAATGGCATAAATCATATCATAATCGCTAAATTTGGTGTGCGCCTGCGTAAGATCCGGGCCTGTAGCACCTCCTTCGCCTCGCATGCGATGGCACAGTACGCACATGGCCGCCTTATAGGCCCTTTCACCGTCGGCCACCGTTCCGGAATAATCACTAAGACCGCCCCCCCAAAGGATATGGCTAATATCCCTTCCTTTATAGCTCTTTCCCGGCCCTATGGGCTGGGGTAGGTCCGCCACGGCAGTAGAAGGGGAATATACTCCCGATATTTCCAAGAAATACTCTTTTTCCTTTTCGGGCACCTGCGCCATGGCCTGCTGCCGCACGTTTTCCATATAGGCCTTAAAGCTCATGCCGCCCTTGGCGGACAAAACATCATAGAACCAGAGAAAATATTTTTCCCTGGATTCCCTGGTCCATCCCTGTTTGGCATGACTTAACAAAAGACCGTAATAAATGGCTTCACTTGGGGGCATTTTCGCAATGACTTCCCGAATAAGGGGGCCATATTGTTCGCTGCGCATAGTGGCTTCTTCGGAAAGCAGTTCCACTCCCTCCGTCTGTGTTTTTTCATGGGTATGCTTTTCCAATAAACCTACCAGCGAGGGAGTTATGCCATCGGCCTTAAGATAGAGTAAGAGTTGCGCCAACTCTCTGGTAACCGTATTGTTGGCATGTGGAAAATAGGCATTGAGTTTTTTTGCCGTAATTTTTCCGTCGATTTCGGAAGGTTCGCCCATCCGGATAAATAGTAGCGCATAGTTCCGCAATAGGGCCACTTGTTGTTCCGCGGTCAATTGCTCTAGTTTTAGACCGTTTAATTTCGCCAGGAGTTTTCCCTTGAGGTTCTTATTGCCCTGTCTGGCAAGGGCAATTCCCGCCTGGATAATCTTCATTGGTTTTTCTTCCCCAAAAAAACGGTTTTGCCACTGATCTACGGGTTGATGTTCCAGGGCAATGCGGGACGCGTAACGGATAAATCGGTCTTCATGATTTAGATTTTCCCAGGCCAGGGAAATACCTTCGTTGGATTTTTTGGTGTGATATGCCTCAATTTGGTGGCGCAAGTCCCGAAGTTTTCCAGCTTTTTCGTTAGTTGCCAATTGGATATCCGTATCGGCATCCCCCACATATCGAAGCCGATAGAGATGGGAATCCAGGCCGCGTCCCCCTGTGGCAAAGTATAAATGCCCATCAGATCCGGCAATCATATCCGTGAGGGGCAGGGGAGTCCCGGACAAGAATTCTTCCCGTTCCCCTATATAACTGCTTCCTTTAGGTTTTAGGTCTATGAAGTATATGGTCCCAAAACTCCAATCCATTATCAGAAGGCCATTTTTATATTTAGATGGGAAACGGAGTCCGGCACCGGAAAGTACGGCCGTGGGGGAACCTTGTTCCAAATTGTGCACCGCAGGAAGATTGTCCGCATAATACGCCGGCCACTTGCCGGATCCCGTTCGCCAACCGTATTCGCTGCCACTGGTCACATGGTTGATTCGGGTAGGTCGGTACCAGGGCATGCCAATGTCCCATTCCATGTCCGCATCATAGGTAAAGAGTTCCCCATCCTGATTAAAGCCAATATCGAAGGGGTTCCTATAGCCTGCGGAAACAATTTCCCAAGCAGTTCCTTCCGGGTCAAACTTGGCGATCCATCCCCCGGGGGCCTTAATGTCATTGGCATGCCCACGCGCATCCAGATACGGTCTAAACAGGTTGTCCTCGTCCCAATTGGTGGGTAAACGGCTATTTTCCAAAAGCGATTCGGGAATCAGCGTGTGGTTCCCTGCAATAAAATAAATTTCATTACCGTCCGGGGAGGGCACAAAACTATGGGGCCCATGTTCTCCTTGGCCTTCCAATCGCAATAACATTTTGGAGGTATCCAGCGCACCATCATTGTCCATATCCGTAAGGCGATACACCCCGCTGGCCCTTTCCTCACTATCCGCAGTATCCTCTTCCCATCTTTTGTTTACCGAAACATACAGACTGTTATGGGCCCAAAGGAGGCCATGGGCATGTCCAATTTCGATAGCCACGCTATCTACCTGGGACGGTTTTACGGTTTCCCCTTCTTCAGGGGCCTGGAAATAATAAATTTTGCCACTTTGGTCGGAGGCGTAGAGCCTTCCATCAGGACCTTCCGTAAGAGCTACCCAGGAACCTTGTCCGTAAACGCTGGGATGGTAAATATCCTCTAAAACAAAGTCTTGGGGGAGGTTAAATGCAATGGGTTCCTTAAGCTCCGTATTGGTTTCCGGAGTACAGGAGATAAGCATGCCTATTAGAACAGATAGGTATAGGCCCGGTTTGGCTTTCGTCATTTTGTACTATGGATTAACGATTTTCATAAAAGTAGTGAAATCCAATGGGATTTCGCCCAAAGGGAAATTGCTATATTTGATCGTATATAATCAAAAAAAACGGGCTTGTGGATCGGAGGAAGTTTATCAATGGTGCAGCCCTTTTGGGTGCGGGGACAATAACTACGGGTATTTCACAGGTGAAGCAGACGTTGCCTTCTCCGCCAAGAAAAAGGAAACACAATCCAATAGGGGTCTCTACCTATTCCTTTTGGCAATTTAACGGGCCAAAGGAAGAGGTGCCCATAGCCTTATGTATCGATAAGGCCGCGGCCATGGGCTTTGACGGAATAGAGCTCCTACTGGTACAAATGACCTCAGAGGACAACGGATATTTGCAAAAACTAAAGAAAAGGGCTTTTCATGCCGGGCTGGATCTTATGGGTTTCTCCACCCATCAGGGGTATCTAAGCCCTGAAAAGAGGTATAGGGAGGAGAATATTTCCAAGACACTTCATCAAATTGAACTGGCCTATAAATTGGGAATTCCCACCATGCGCTTAAATACGGGACGCTGGGGGACTACCAAATCCTTTGATGACCTTATGGCCAATAAGGGCATAGAACCTACCTTGAAAGGATATACGGATGAGGATGGTTTTAAATGGGTAATCGATGCTATTGAAAAGTGCATCCCTACCGCAGAGCGGTGCGGGGTGGTCCTGGGCCTTGAAAACCACTGGGGTCTGGGGCGCACGGCCCAAGGGGTAAAACGGATCGTGGATGCCATAGCTAGTCCCTGGTTGCAGGTGACCTTGGATACGGGTAATTTTTTGGAGGATCGGGAGGCCCAAATGGAATTGTTGGCACCGCAAGCCTTTTTGGTACAGGCCAAGACCTATTATGGGGATGGAAAATGGTATACCTTGGATATCGATTATCCCAAAATTGGTGCAATGATGCGGAAACATAACTACAGAGGATATATCTCCCTTGAATTTGAGGGAAAGGAATCCCCGGATACTGCCGTTCCCAAAAGCTTGGAGGTGTTGCGCGATGCGTTTTGGTACGAGTTATAGGGGTTTAGATATAAAGGAGTAAATGAAAAACTCCGGTAATCCCTTTGATCATGGCCTTTGTTGGGTTTGCAGGTGTTTTTTTTTTGGTCATTTCCTTAGAACACGGCAAAATAGTGGGGCCAATTAATGGGGCAACGCTGCAACTTTGACTGCATTGGAGAAAGTTCGATTTTCTTCCCTTGTCCGCACGTTATGCCGTTCCACCATTTCGGAACAGTAGGGAATCGTCTTTTTTAGGGCCTTGGGTCGATTCCTTGTTTTGGGTCCAGGGCTTGCCCTGGGGTTAATACCTTTTACTTGAACCCCCGTAAGGATAATGCCGTACCTATCTGTATCATAGGGTACTTGTCGCAAGCATCAATGGACTATGAACGGAAACCGAGAGTTAAAGAATTAGGTTTCCCTCCGAAAAAATATGGTTTTCCTAGGTGAAAAATCCATTTTCACCCCTTAAATTTAAGGCTCCCCCGTTTCTTGCCCTTTTGATAACTTCTGGATAACTGATCTCCCCTATACGGCTATAGTACAGATACTTGGAATAGCTTGGGATACTGTTTAACCTTAATCCTATTCCAAAATGAAGAAGTTTTTTTTGGCTGTAATCGCTATAACAATTACAACGGCATTCCTTGCCTCATGTACAGATGATACAGCAGAAGAAACCATTTATGACATTGATTCCCCGGACCCTGAAAAAATTAGGCCGCCTGGAGGTAACCGTTAGTCTTTTTGCTTCTTTAATTGTTATAGCGATTACAGCCAAAAAAAACTTCTTCATTTTGGAATAGGATTAAGGTTAAAC
>JBCBSN010000086.1:0-16090 GCA_039819225.1 Bacteroidota bacterium
AAAAAGAAGAGCAACGTTAGTAGGAGACAATTTTGGCAACAACATAACACGCCTATGGAATTATGGAGTGGAAAAGTTATAAAACAAAAAATTGATTATATACATAATAATCCTGTGGAACAAGGTTTTGTTACCGACCCAGTAGATTGGAAATATAGTAGTGCCAGGAACTATGCCGATGACGATACCATATTGAAAATAGACAATCAGGGTTTACACCTCGGAATGATGGAACTATAATTAGGAAAGTATTGGAAAGGCTGGATGGGCACTAGCGTGACGCTCGCGCCAGCGGGGGGCAATTCACAGCCCCATCGGTACTCGGAGTCGGGCATTGCGTATGATAAGAAAGGTAATCCCCTATCGCCGCTAGAGTAATCGCTACCGCGCGTTTGCGCCTTAAATCTCCCGCTCCCGCCAGTCTCCTCCAAAGGCGGACAGGTGCTACTTGTGGCGGGCAAGAGTAAGCCCATAGTTGTTTAGGATATAAAGGCCATAGTAGCAATACCGTGGATCACCCTGTACAGCTTCTGGTGGCCCTGCGCAGTGGGCAAGCCAAAGCAGGTCCGCTGGGCAAAAGCACAACGGTCTCATACTAAAACTGGCAAACAGGGTATCGGCCTTCCCACCGGAGGGCGGCGAGGGTACGGCAAACGTCATGGAACAAACGGGCCAGTTGCCTCCACAATAAAATCGTCCGGTGTTGCATATAGTCGGTTGCCGCAAACAAAGGCAAGGAATATCGAATGAAAAGATTCTTCTTATCAGGGCTATTTCATAGAGGAAAACCCCTTTCTTTGTATTAAAATGCACAGCGCTTTGAAAAACGGATCGATCAAAAACATCAAAAGAAAAGTCCTATCGGATAACTGGTATACCCTAAATAAGTATACCTATGAATATTTACTACCCGATGGGAGTTGGGAAATCCAGGAACGGGAGGCCTATGACCGTGGGAACGGGGCCGCTATATTGCTGTTTAACCTAGAAAAGGAAACGGTATTGCTCACCCGCCAGTTTCGGATGCCTACCTACGTAAATGGGAACCAAGACGGGATGATGATCGAGGTCTGTGCCGGATTACTGGACGGGGATAATCCAGAAGAATGCATCAAAAAAGAGGTAGAGGAAGAAACGGGATATCGCGTGGACGAGGTAAAAAAGGTTTTTGAATGTTATATGTCTCCCGGATCGGTAACGGAAATACTGTATTTTTTTGTAGGTCACTACACAGAAATCCAGAAAGTAGGGGAGGGCGGGGGCGCCCATGATGAGACCGAAAACATTGAAGTACTGGAATATCCCTTTGCCAAGGCTATGGACATGGTCACCAGCGGGGAAATCAAGGATGCCAAGACCATTATGCTACTGCAATATGCGCAAATCAACACGTTGTTGAAAAAATAAATCCCAAATCAGCCTGTCGGCAGGTTCCAAATTCCAAATTTCAAGTCCTTTCTGGCACTTAAAACCCTTATCGTTGTTAGCAGGGAAACATGTGTGTTCACAATAATCGATTGGAGATTTGTTATGGCTCTAGTTTAAAATAGCATTGATATTTCACTTTAAATTAAGAAATAAAGGGATTTCGCATAGTGGTGAACATAGAAAATTCGATTATTCCCTTCAGGGTCAGGGAAAAAATAATTGAATTTTCGGCCTTTTGTCTTTTCCCCTTCCCGCCCAAGGCGGGTGGACAAAATACCGAAAATTCGATGTCTCGGAAATAATAACTGCTTTAAACTAGAGCTATTTGTTATTTGTGATTTGAAATTTTCTTCAATACCTATCCCTAAAGATTTCCAAGACGTTCTGCATCCTCTGTTTTACCTCTGCCGAGGGAAGTCTAAAGTGATTGTTCATAAAACTAAAAATCAAGGTCCTTCCGGATTTGGTCAATAGATATCCGCTTAGGCAGTGGTTGTTCCCTAAACTTCCGGTTTTTGCATAGATATAAGGTTCGGGATTTCCGGGATACCAATCTTCCAGGGTGCCGGATACCCCACCGGCCGGGAATAATGAGAAAAGACGCTCTTTGGGGTATTCCCGATACATTCTATGAAGGACATGAACCATGGATTGAGGGGTAAACAGGTTATAGCGCGATAAGCCCGAACCGTCTACCCAACGTGGGGATTGCTGAAGGTCGGTCAATACACTGTCTATGATATGGTTCCTTACTTTTTCCGTATTCAAGGTATCCGAGTGCATGGCCGAAGCTAGGATCAACAACTGCTCTGCCAGGAAGTTGTCGCTCACGTGCATCATGCGTTTCAACACCGTATCCGTTGGTATGCCATACAAAAACCGTTTTGGGCCTGGAGGCATCTTTTCAGCACGGACAATTTTTTGTCCTACACTGTGCCCCAAAAGTTCAAGGGTTAAACTATCGCTTGTCCGGTAGGGGACTTCCAAGGTGTCCTTTATTTCCGGACCCACATAAAAGAGATTCTTGTGCTCCTCCCTCGGAACATCATTCAAGGCAGGGGATACCCTTTTCTTGAAAAAGCCCGGGGTAACCTGAAGTCCTTCATCATGAAAAAACCGGACCACATTGCCATATAGGGGAAGGACGCTTTTTTCTACCTGGTAATACCAAGGATAATCGCCCCATGCCCAACCAGGGCCATATCGGGTTTCTTCAAAAGTACCGGGATAAAATGCTACGCTTTTATGAGATCTAAGGAAATGGATCGCGGTACTATCTTTAAAATGGGGATGCAATAGAGAGGGGTCGCCAGTACCTTCCACAAAAAGTGTGTCCTTATGTATCCTATATTTTAGGGAAGGGATATTTTTGGGCAATAGCTTCAAGGAAGCAAAGAGGGTAAATATTTTGGTATTGCTAGCCGGGGTAAAGTACTTTTCCCCATTGGCATTGATCAAGGTATCCCTGGTGATGGCATCCAAAACAAAAAGGCCCGTAAACTGATTTTCGAAATTTTTAGAGGCCAATAACCCGCTAATTTCCCTTTGGGACAATTTCGTTGTACTCGCACAGCCTATACCAAGTAATACAAGTAAGGGTAGCAGTAGTATTTTCCGCATCACAGTTTTTAAAATTGAGGTTGTGCAACGAATTTAAAGGAAACTTTGGTGGGTTATGGTAAAACCGATTTAAAAACAGCTTTCCGTCAAATCCTCTTTGGAAATAGTAGTGAATCCTTGTACGATTAATGCCAATGACATTAGGCTTTCTTGTTTTGTAATGTTTTCCTTATAGTTTGACCTCTAGGAAGGTACGGATGACCTTGTTTCCTTAAGGTATCTCCGTACTGATACTATCTTAACAAGATTTTATTTTATTTTTAACTGGACCGGGCAATAAAAACTAAGGAATTCTAGTTAAATTTGAGAGGACGATCTAATTTAATAATATGTATCAATATGGCTAGAGCTATGCTGGAGTACTCCAAAACAGTACTCAGAAAGGTTAGTTTTGACGCGAAACTCTTCCTCAAAGAGTTAAAAAAAGCCCTAAAGCGCTTGCTTCCGGAGGAAGTTGAGGAACTAAAACTCTGGTTAAAACAGTTTGTAACGGATAAGCCGGAGCTTCAAGAAGGTCTTCTTTACCTAAAGAGATAACCAAAACCAAAAACCGCCGCAAGGTGGTTTTTTGTTTAAAGCCTGTTTTTAGGATGGCCGTACATTCTATTCTAAACCCAAGGACTTAAATCATTGACTTAGCATACCAACGGTCGATCTTTATCCGAAACATGGAATTTGCAGAGCATTTTCCCCAATATATCCCAAAAAATAAGACCCTTACTTGTTCAACGGACTTATGATCTTAACATCTTGAAATGCAATTGCTCCCCTCACCACGGATGCAATCACTTCCTTTAGAGCCTCCGTTATCTGTACTTTAAGTTCGTTTTTATGATAGATCAAGCTCACTTCCCGTGCAGGAGGGGGATTCCCAAAATACTTGAGATTCTGTTTTTTGCGGTCATCCAATTCCAAGGTATTCAAATAAGGTAACAGTGTCATGCCCATACCTTCGTTAGATAGGTTTACCAATGTTTCAAAACTCCCGCTTTGTAGTTGAAAATGCTCTTCCGCAAAACTTTTTGGGGCATTACAGAGATTAACTACACCGTCCCTAAAACAATGCCCGTCCCTTAATAACAAAATATCGGAGATGTTTAGATCCTCCGGGTTTAGGTCCTTGGCCTTGGCCAAGCGGTGATTTTGGGGTACATACCCTACAAAGGGTTCATAATATAAAGGCCGCTCCTTTAGAAATTCCAGTTCTAAAGGAGTGGCCGCTATGCCGGCATCCAAATGCCCATCTTGAATGTTCCGGATCAATTGTTCCGTATTCCTTTCTTTGATGATCAGGTTTACCTTAGGATACTTTTTGATAAACGTCTTTAGGAACATAGGCAAAAGAGTGGGCATTATGGTCGGGATAATGCCCAAGTTATAATCGCCTCCGATAAAGCCTTTTTCTTGATCTACGATATCCTTGATGCGGTCTGCCTCATTAACAATATTCTTGGCCTGAGCCACTATTTTTTGCCCTACTTCGGTAATGGATATCGGTTTTTTACCGCGATCGAATATGAGCACGTCCAGTTCGTCCTCTAGTTTTTGGACCTGCATGCTTAAAGTGGGTTGGGTAACAAAGCTCTTCTCCGCCGCCAAGGTGAAATTCTGATGTTCGGCAACAGCAATAACATATTGTAATTGGGTAATGGTCATGTTTATACGATTTACATGTCAAATGTATTAAAACTATCAATGATATCTATGCATGATGATAGATGCCATTCAATTTTGTTATGCGGGCTTAAGAATCGATGTTTTAGGATAGATGGGTTAGGGTTTTTGTAAAACTTTTGGGGCAAACAGTTCAGTATTCAATTCAAACAGTTCGGTAAAGCGAATTGTCATAGCCATGGCGTACTTCACAATTTTGTTTCATCAAAGGTTCAGGGATGGAAAAATTTATATGGAGTACCGCATTCTTTTTTACGTTGGCCCTACCGGCACAAAACACTATTTCCGGAAAAGTTACGGACACCCGTAATAATCCCATCTCAGGAGCCAATGTGTATTTGGAGGGAACCTACGACGGAGCCTCAACAGATGAAAATGGGGCATTTCAGTTCGAAACTTCGGAGACTGGAACCCACGTACTTATCGTTTCCATGATATCCTATGAGACCGCCACGCAGGTGGGAGATATTATTTATCTTAAGGATGTAAAAATTGTTTTGCGAGAGGCCATTAACGAATTGACCGGTGTTACGCTTACCGCCGGAACTTTTGAAGCCGGGGATACCTCCAAGGCATCCGTCCTTAAGCCATTGGACGTAGTAACTACCGCAGGAGCGGTAGGTGATTTTGTAAGTGCTTTACAGACCTTACCCGGGACATCTACCGTAAACGAGGATGGTCGTCTGTTCGTCCGGGGGGGAACAGCGAACGAAACCCAAGTATTTATAGACGGCCTGCGGGCTTTTCAACCTTTTAATGCCACTGCTAATAATATCCCTACAAGGAGTCGTTTTTCACCCTTTCTATTTAAGGGGATTACCTTTAGTACGGGAGGGTACTCCGCGGAATATGGCCAAGCACTATCCAGCGTGCTGTTGCTCAATACCACGGATGTTCCCGATCAGGAACGAACGGACATCGGTATTATGACCGTAGGGGGCAATTTGGGCCATACGAAAATTTGGAGCAATGAGTCCCTAAGCCTTAACACTTCTTACATTAACCTTAGGCCCTATCAAGAATTGATTCCTGACAATCAAGGAGTGCGCTGGAACAAACCTTATAGTTCCATCTCCGGGGAGGCCGTGTTTCGAAGTAAGGGCGAAAAAGGGATCTTTAAATTTTATACGGGTTTTAACCATGCCACCTTGGATATTGACCAGGAGGATATCAACTTTGACGATTTTGTACGTTTTCGCCTAACCAACAACAACTTGTACGTCAACGGTGGCTATAAGCATTTTTTTGACAATGCCTGGACCGTGTTTACCGGGGCCAGCATTTCCAGTGATACTAATGATATTGGACTACTGGGCGATACCATTACCACAGGGGAGACCGCATCCCACTTTAAGCTGAAACTAGGAAAAAACTGGAACTCTCGTTTTAAACTGAACTTGGGTGGCGAATACTTTTTTACGGATTTTAAAGATGGACTTACCGATACGGATGGCTTTACTTTTGAAAGTGGTTTCACAGATAACCTTTGGGCCGCTTTCTCCGAGGCCGATGTTTTCTTTAGTAATCGGTTTGCCCTTAAATTGGGGGCCAGGATAGAATATTCCGGCGTTTTGGAGAATGTTACCCTTTCGCCGAGGCTATCCTTGGCCTATAAAACCAGTGAAAACGGACAGTTCTCTTTGGCTTATGGCGACTTTTATCAGAATCCTATTGGACCGTACCTGAAGTTTGACACAGATCTTTTGGGCGAAAAGACGTCCCATTATATTTTGAACTATCAATTTTTAGGGGATGGCAAGACCTTTAGGGCCGAAGTTTTTTATAAAGATTACGACCACTTAGTGAAATTTGATACGCAACAGGCCCGGTTCAATTCTAATTTCAATAACCTGGGTAGCGGTTATGCCGCCGGCTTAGATGTATTCTGGAGAGATAACCGATCCATTAAAAATCTGGATTATTGGATTTCCTATTCCTACTTGGATAGTGAAAGGGATTTTCAAAATTTTCCCATGGCCGCGATTCCTAATTTTGTAACCAAACACAACTTTTCCGTAGTTACCAAATATTGGATGGATACCCTAAAGTCACAACTAGGTGTTTCCTATACTTATGCCTCGGGAAGACCCTATGACGATCCCAATACCCAAGCTTTTTTGGCCGAAAAAACCAAGGCCTTCAACAACTTGAGCCTTAGTTGGTCCTATTTGATCGATCAACAGAAAATACTATTCTTTTCAGTGAGCAATGCATTGGGTTTTAACAATGTAAATGGATACCAATATGCCAATGTTCCGGACTTGAACGGAGTTTTTGAACGTCGGGCGATCCGCCCTCCGGCGGATACCTTCTTTTTTGTAGGTTTCTTTTGGACCATTAGTACGGATAAAAAGACCAACCAATTGGATAATTTGTAAAGCTTACTAGCGTAACGCTATGTAATCGATTTCCAATTGAAAGGATTCCTTTTTCTTGTTTGCGATTAAAAAAGCCATCTCTCCCAAGGTCTGTCCGGGATAGGGGGGTAGGTCTAAAAAACGTCCCCTAAATTTGGGGACCATATCCGAGAACTTCAAATGTATCGTCTGCCAATTTCCGGTAGTATGAAAAACGATAGTATAGGAATGTTGTTCCTTTTGATTGGATTTCACCCGGAATTTATAGGTTTTTCCATCACCCTTTAAACGAAGAACCACGGTTTTATGATGGCTTACCTTTAAGGAATCAAAGCGATGTCGCAAGGAAGTAAAACCTCCGTTGTTTTCCAAGGAGATCTCCCCTGAAAAAAGACCATGGCCTTCTTCCGTGATTTGAAATGTTCCTTGGGACAGTCCGCCCATAACCCCATCATTGACTATTTGCCATTTGTTGGGATTGGTTTCCCGGTTGAAATCAAAAAGCACGTTAGTATCCATGGGTAGCATCATTTGCCATTAGTTTTAATTTTCCAAGTTTCCCTTTGGGCCTAACCTTCACCTTTACGCCCTGAGGTGCCCTGTAGGTCAAAAATAACATATCCCCTTTTATCCGCCACTTTACAAAAACAGGCCCCAAGGGGTGGGCTACGGTGCCTTCTGCCCAGGATAAAGTCTCGGACTGGGGGGCAATCTCTATTACACTGGGATCAAAGGGCTTGTGGAAACCTAGATTTACCCCAAGAACCTCAGTAGAAAGAAAATAAGTGGGATGACCGCTCCAGGCATGGCTAGAGGTGCCCTGCCCCCCTTCAATATCAAAATTCTCCCAAACAGTGGGGGCGGAGGAATGCAATGCCATTGGCCCCCAATGCTTCTTCATGAAGTATTCCGCAAATTCCGCTTTTTGATTTTTATATAACAAAGCCAAAAGGTAGAAGGAGGAATAGGGCGTTATTTTTCGTTTTCGGCTTTTTTTTCCGATGTCCTTGAGTTCATGTTCCAAAAAACTGAGGATATGTCGCTTTTGATCCATATCGGTTATACCGTAGAGCATGGGCCAGATTTGGGAGGTAGCATGGGCTTCCCTAAGCAACGTATCATTTTTTATTCCATCCCAAAACACCTTTTTATTCTTGTCCCATAAGACAGCATTCACACTATCCCTTAATCGTTCGGCCTCCTTACCGAAGTATTTTGCATCCGCAGCTTGGTCAAAACGCTCCGCCCAATCGGCCAAAACCAATAGACTTTTTACAATAAGTGCCTGGTAGGCGGTCATAGCGGCATTTTCTTTGTTGATGTCCGTCCATTCCAAAAACACCCTCGATGCAGGGATCAATCCGTTTTTATCCTTTTTGGAAAGATGATTATGCAGCAATGCGGCATAGTTGGGATAGTATTTTTTAGCCAAGGACCAATCGTTTTTGTACTTGGAACAGTAATCCAATATTACTTGGGTTATTAAAGGAAAGTCATTATGACGATTTTCCTTTCCCGTTTCCATTTCTTCCCTATACATGTCTTGAAAGACTTTTAGGGAATATTCCAACAAACGCGTATCACCGCTTACGGCCATGGTAATTGCGGCCTGGGGCAACATATCACCCGCATAGAGTCCCCTTTCCCTAAATGGAGTGTCCGTATAACTGTCCTCTGCACAAAGTTGTAAGGTACGCCAACCGGCCTCCCAGATTTTATTAAGTACGGGATCGCTACACCGGAAACTACCCACTTTTTTAAATGGATAAACCTGCCGTACCACCCCAACATCTTTTAGGTTCACGGGACGGTCATTGCCGCTAATGTTAATATGAAGGTACTTTAGGCCATAAGGTTTAAAGGTCTCGTACGTTTTTTTTTGTTCGGAAGCGATAAAGCGCATTCCAGCCCCTATTTGAAACCGTTTGTAAAGCCATGGAAATCCCCTGGTATCCAGCTCTTCGCTAAAACCAATATCTATTTGGGTGCCGGTAGGGAAATCCCCTTCAACAAAAATCCGACCTAATTGGGTCTCGCCCATTTCATAAAACAAGGCTATGCCATTTTTTGAAACAGGAATGGTACGGAACCCTTTTATATCCGCCGGAACGGATAAGGGTTTATAGGAATCCAATTCCTTCCAAGCCAGGTCCCTGGCAGGTTGTGCAGCATCCTTATTCCGGTTTTGGGACACCCATCCATCGGGTTCTGTTTGTTGAACTATGTTGGAAATATCGGTCGCCAAATCCAATTTTTCAATAGATTCGATCCTTTCTTCCGTCATAAACGGTCCGTAGGTACGGAATACCTCCCGGGAACCCTTTTGTTTTATGGTGGAAAGGGATAGTCGGGCGGTTTTAGGTACGGCCATATAATAGTCCCAGGATCCCCAAATAATCCCATAACGCACTACATAGGTATTCCACCCCTTTTTTAGGGGAAGTGTGTATTGCCTACGATAGCTCTCACTTTCCTGGATCGTATCCTTTTTCAGCAACTTACCGTTGAGGTAATGCTGGCCCCACCAAAGTCCAACGGTAACGTTCTGATCCTTGGGAGAATGGATAAAGGTATAGGCCAATGCATTTCTGGAGGTATTGTATTGCCCCATATCCCCATCCGGGGTGGGAATCCGAAAGGAATACAGTGCTTCATTATCCGTTAAAGGATGAGCCACCATTAATCTTAGGGCTGGGATACGCTGGTTTGTTAGTTTTGGGATAGGTCTTGGGGCAAAGGTACCCCATGCGGTCTGTTCTTTTAAGGGAATCGGGGGCGCCCACCCTTGGGCGGCGGTATTTTTTAAGTTCCAATCCCACTCATTGCGACTATCCCAATTCTCTATAGCCCCGGTTGCAAAAGAAAGGCGAGGAGCGGTTTGGTCATAACCCTTGGACTTTCGGCATAGCCAACCCTGATTTGTGGAAAGATCTATTTTTTGATTCTTGGTTTGTATCTCCCCCCATGCCGTGAAACCACCCTGATAGTCAAAAAGCTGATATGTCAACATACCGTTGCAAAGGGCATGTACCGCAATGACATTTTTACCTTTATCCAAATGGGGAAGTATATCATAACTGTCGTAATGTGGGTTGGCATGAAAGGAGCGCACCGGCCCAAAACCCAAATAAAGGCCGTTTACATAAAGGGCATAACGCGAGTCTGCATATACATGCAGTTTGGCCTGCTTGGGTAAAGTATCCAAGGTGAATTCTCTCCTAAAAAAGACATGCTCATTGCGTTCACCACCTTCGGAACGTACCCACACCAAAGTTGGTAGGGCGGATTGTGCCATGGCCAGAGAACCTATGGCTAGCATAAAAAAAAAGAAAAACTTTTTCAAGGGTTAACTTTTGAATTGCAAAGGAAGTTAGTCATTATAACTAAATTTACCCCATGAAACCCTCATGGCGGGTTCTTTTGAGAGAATCTAAATACCTTAGCGAAGGTAATGGTTTAAAAATCAAACAGTTGTAATTAATTTAAACGTATGAAATTAAGGGGATATCTACATCAAATACATCCTGTACTTCCTGTAAAGGATGTGGTGGAAGCCCTGGATTTTTATGTAAATCGATTGGGCTTTAAGATCGCTTTTGCAGATGATTCCAAAAATCCTAAGTATGCGGGAATCCTTAAGGATGCCATTGAAATACACTTGCAATGGCATGATGCCACGGAGTGGGAGACCCTTGTAAACCGTCCTATGCTCCGCATTGTCACCGAAAATATTGAGCAGCTTTATGCGCAATATGCCGAAAAGGATGTCTTTAACGGACACACCCTGCTACGGGAGACCGCTTGGGGCACCAAAGAGTTCGCCTTTTATGACCCCTTTGAAAATGGACTTACCTTTTACCGTGATCTTTAAGCTTTCACTTATGATGCCCTGAGTTGTTATAATGCTCACGGATAAGGTCCCTTCCAAAATCCCCATTAAAATCCCTCCAAACGCTATGGATATGGTTGGCGTTGTTCTGGGTATTATCAAATTCGATCAAAAAACTCTTCCCCTGAATCCTATAATAATGCGGTTTGCCCAAAGCTGTGGCCCCGGCCCATCCAAAATGGATATCCTCCGGTTTTTCGGCCTTTAGCTTGTCCATGCGCTTTTGGGCAAGGTCATCGGGCATAACGGAAATATATTCGTAAATAAGCCCTAAAAGCAGTTCCTGTTGGGGAACTTCTAGTTGAGCCATGGGGATGCCCACAGTTTTCATGGGTTCTACTTTGGATGCCGTAAAACTTATGATATCATCAAATGCCGTCTCCCGAAAAATAGCCTTTTCGCTTTGAGAAGGAGACATTGCATTGATCAGTTCCAGCGCCAGATCTTGCTCCTTTTCCAAAGTGCGCTCCCCCTTTTTTTTCCCTTGGGGAATTATGGCCGGGGACGCCCCCAAAAACCGCGGGGCAAAGGAAACGACATTCTCGGTCACTGCAAAATTCAAGGAAATGTGATGGCCTTCAAAGGACCAACTCCAAATAGCATCCTTTTCGGGATCACCGTAAAAGGTGATATAGTATTTTTCCGAATCCCGCATTTCGGGATTGCTGCCCATTTCCAAAAGCACATCCTCCAAAGCCATGATTTTTAAGGTTTTCTCGTATCCAGAAACGCTTAAGTGCTGTTTTAGCAAACGGTGCAGCAATGTTTTTTGGGTGCTATTCAGTTCGCTTAGAGGTACCCCTTCGCGCTGGAACATGGTCCAAGGGAAAAAATGCCAGTTTTCCCGTAAGGGATTTTCCAAGGTCAATTGTGCTTTTGCCAATTGTTCCGTGTTCAGGGATTTTAGGAAGTCCGATGCCGCTTCCTGTGCGGTTGATAACCCATAGTTAAATAAAACCATGGCCCACACCAGCTTTAGGTACGTTTTCATATGCTGCACTTTCATGAATTTTTCTAGAGTCTGTATAGGAATTTATGATTAGTCCCGATAGCTATCGGGATTATAGACCATTTTTGATGTCCTACGAAGCAAAATTTTTGAGCATAGCCGTAGCTACGTTCTAAAATTTTAACGAAGTAGGGTGCAAATAAGGGGCATAAGAAAATAATTGATAAATTCCTATACAGGCTCTAAAGGTATGAAAATGGTTTTGTAAGTAGCCTGCGTTTAATATCCCCTTGCTTTTAAGGGAAATGAAGATCTTGTTTAACGATTTCATTTTGTAGTTTTGATGCACCAACAAAACCTTGATTTATGAGATTTAACTGTACGTTTTTCCTTCTTCTTGTTTCCTTAATTGGTTTTTCACAAGATGCCAAAATTCCCGTTTATGCTTGGATGGGGGGACCTGGGGAAGCATCCGATCTGGAGTTGAGGGACCACTTTAAAGACCTAAAGGACAAAGGGATCGATGGACTTATGTACAATGGGGGGCATAATCCGGAAACTTACAAAAGGGTAGGCAAAATCGTAAAGGAGATCGGAATGGAATTCCATACTTGGATTCCCACCATGGTGCAAAGCGACCCCAAGCTGAAACCGGAATGGTACGGGGTAAGCGGCAAAGGTGAATCTGCCTATGAAAAGCAACCCTATGTTTCCTATTATAAATTCCTTTGCCCCAACAAGAAGGAGGTCTATGATTATCTGGCCAATTTATATGGTAGCGTAGCGGATGTAGCGGAAGTAGATGGTATCCACTTGGACTACATTCGTTTTCCCGATGTTATATTGGCACGTGGCCTTTGGGAAAAATACGGACTCATACAAGACCGGGAATTTCCGGAGTACGATTTCTGCTATTGCGATACCTGTACCTCCGATTTTAAGAAGAAAACCAGGATTGATATTACCAAGGTAGAGAACCCTTCCTATATACAGGAATGGAAGCAATATAGGTACGATGTAATAACCACTTTGGTGAATCGGTTGGCAAAAATGGTACATGGAAAAGGCAAGAAAATCAATGCGGCCATTTTCCCAGGCCCGTCCATAGCCAAGAAACTGGTGAGACAAGAATGGGACAAATGGAATTTGGACGCCTTTTTTCCGATGAATTATAATGATTTTTATATCGGCAATACCCTTTGGGTGGGCAGTGTTGTAAAAGAGGAAGCCAATGCAGTGACCCCTAAACCTGTATACAGTGGGTTGTTTATTTGCCCCAGACCTTGGAACAAGGCCAATGAAAAAGACCCCGAAGGGCATGGATTACTGCCAGAGGAACTGGGAGATGCTGTTCGAGAGTCTATGGAAAATGGCGCAAAAGGAATATGCCTCTTTACTCCCGGCAGAATGACCGATGCCCACTGGGTCGCTTTGGAAATGGCCATTCACCAAGAATATCAAAAAGAGTAAACGCTTGTTTTTCAAAGATTCCTGACCATCCCGGCTTACTAAAAAGTTAGTTTTTGCTATTGGAATTGTTCCCCCTTTTTCTATTTCGGTTTTGATTGTTTCGTGCTTTATGGGCCCGTCTACCGGAACGGTTTCTGTTTCGTTTTCGATTCCGATTTCTCGGGGCATTCTCGTTTTTACGCTTTTGCGGCCGTTGCTCCACCTCTTTTGGGGCGTTCTCATCAACTTCAAAAGGATTTTCCCCCATTCTGGGCACCTCTTGTTTGATCAGTTTTTCAATATCCCTTAAATACGGTTTTTCATCCTTGTCGCAAAAGGATAACGCAATACCACTGGCCAGGGCACGCCCTGTCCTGCCAATACGGTGCACATAGGTCTCAGGAACATTGGGAAGGTCGTAGTTGAGGACCAAGGAAAGGTCATCGATATCTATGCCTCGGGCAGCGATATCCGTTGCAACGAGGATGTTAATGTCGCCGGCCTTAAACTCCCCTAATGCCCTTTGGCGGGTGGCCTGCGACTTGTTTCCGTGAATGGCTACAGAAGAAATCCCTGCTTGTGACAGTTTTTTAACGATTTTGTTGGCTCCATGTTTGGTGCGTGAAAACACTAGGACAGAATCATTGGGTCGTTCTTTTAGAAGATGCACCAATAGTTTTGCCTTATTTTGCTTGCTCACGAGGTACACCCCCTGATCGACCCTTTCCGCCGTGGTCTGCTCGGGTTTTATGGTCACCCGTTTAAAATCACCGAGTAACTTGTGGGAAAGGGCTACGATTTCTTTGGGCATCGTGGCCGAAAAGAAGAGGGATTGCCTTTTTGGGGGAAGTTTTACAATTATTTTTCGAATGTCATGGATAAATCCCATATCCAGCATATGATCGGCTTCGTCCAAAACCACATGTTCAACGTCGTTTAGGGAAACATAGCCCTGGCTCATAAGATCCAATAACCGCCCCGGGGTCGCAACAAGGATATCTATGCCGTTATGAAGTGCGCTTACTTGCTTTCCTTGTTTTACTCCTCCGAAGATTACAGTATTGCGTAGCCCGGTAAACTTTCCATAGGCGGTGAGACTCCCACCTATCTGCAAAGCCAGTTCCCGAGTGGGGGTTACCACTAGGGCTTTTACTTTCCGTTTGCCGAACCTTTCTTTTCTAGTGCGATACAGATGCTGCAGTATTGGAATACCGAAAGCTGCCGTTTTCCCGGTTCCTGTTTGCGCCACCCCGAGCAGATCTTTTCCGCCCAAAAGAATGGGAATGGCCTTTTCCTGGATGGGGGTCGGTCGGGTATAGCCTTCTGCCTCAAGGGCATCCAAGAGGGGTTTTGCTAAACCTAAATCTTTAAATGTCATACCATTAAATAAGTGGCGAAGGTAGGGTTATTTTTACGACCCATCCCCAAATTCCAACAACTCGGTCTTTCATTTTTCATAAAAAGAGACAACCCCAACACTTTTGACCGTATTAACTTTAAAATAGTCTATCATGAAAAATGTAATTGCCCTTTTGGTTTTGGTCATATCCTCTAATATCCTTGCCCAGGATCAATATAACAAAGGCATGCAAAAGGCCTTTCAGTTTTGGGGAGAAGGAAAAATGAAGGAAGCATCCAATCTTTTTGAGCGGATAGCCGCAGCAGAACCTGATAATTGGCTTCCCCATTACTATGTAGCACAGGTAAACACTTTGAGCGCTTTTGGGATAAAGGATGCGGAAACTATTACACCGCTTCTGGAAAAGGCGCGTGAATATGTGGAGATGGCCAAGGCAATTTCACCGGACAATCCTGAAATTTTGGTACAGGAAGCTATGGTGAACACTGCATGGGTAGCTTTTGATGGTGCCACCTATGGTATGACTCTCTCAGGAAAAAACACTGCCCTTTATGAAAAAGCATTACGGTTGGGCCCGGACAATCCCAGAGTAATTTTCTCCAAAGCGGAATGGGAAATGGGTTCCGCACGCTATTTTGGCAAGGATGTAACACCCTATTGCAAGGATGTGGAACGCTCCTTGGAACTTTTTGCTACCTTTAAACCAAAGAGCCCTTTTCATCCCAATTGGGGAAGGGATCGTGCCGAGGCGGTGCTTAGACGGTGTAACGGGCAAACTAATTGATTACCAAAAATCATTGCAATTTTTGAATTGGGAATTAGCTGGATTTTTCCAAAAAAAACCAGGGTAATTCAAAACGATGGAAATGTTGCGTTACTACTTCCAAACGATAACGTTACTATGAAAAACTTTTTGTCCGTACTAAAAATAAGTCTGTATATAACGGCCGGTATTTTTGTGCTTAACTTTTTGATAAATCCAGGAAGTAGCCTTGTATGGAACGATCTACTGGAACGATTGGGCGTGCATTTCATTTTTGCTTTTGTACTTACAGCGGTCAATGCCTATTTTAACGATTACGCCTCTGCCCTTTACAGTTGGGAAAAGGAAACTCAAAAGCGACTTTGGACTGGTGTCATAGGTTCCATTGTACTGACCATGATAGCCTATGCCCTGGTGCGCTGGTTCGTACAGGTGGTGCTATACAGGGTTCCTTTTGAGGATTTTTTAGCTTCGGAAACCGTAATAGACTATGTTATTACATTGATCGTTACACTGTTTATCTCCGCAGTTGTCCACGCATTTTACTTTTATAAGGCCCTACAGGAAACCAAGGTTAAGGAACAAAAGATAATTGCGGGAA
>JBCBSN010000087.1:0-15977 GCA_039819225.1 Bacteroidota bacterium
GAAACAATATTCTTTCCGAACCCAATGTAATATCCTTATTTTTTGAACGAACTCATTTTAGAACTTACCGAGATTAGCCCAAGGGAATTTTTTGGGCGCCAGAACGAGAATATAAACATCCTAAAAAAATACTTTCCCCAGCTAAAGATCGTGGCCCGGGGAAACAAGATCAAGGTGTACGGGGACGAAGAGGGTCTAGAGGAATTTGACCGGCGCTTTGATATGTTGGCCAACCACTTTGCCAAGTACAACAAACTGGACGAAAATGTTATAGAGCGGGTACTCACCAGTACTACAGAAGAGGATTACAGTACTTCGGAAAGGAGCGCCGATGTATTGGTACATGGTGTAAGTGGAAGATTGATCAGGGCCCAGACCGCCAACCAAAGAAAATTGGTGGATGCCGTGCAAGCAAATGACATGGTGTTTGCTATTGGTCCGGCGGGCACTGGGAAAACCTATACCGGGGTGGCATTGGCGGTAAAGGCCCTAAAAGAAAAGCAGGTAAAGCGCATTATCCTGACGCGGCCCGCCGTAGAGGCTGGTGAGAATCTTGGTTTTTTGCCCGGAGACCTCAAGGAGAAATTGGATCCATACATGCAGCCCCTTTACGATGCGCTCCGGGACATGATCCCTAGCGAAAAATTGGCCCACTATATTGAAAACGGTACCATACAGATCGCTCCAATGGCCTTTATGCGCGGGCGGACCCTTGATCATGCCTTTGTGATTTTAGACGAGGCGCAGAACACGACCCATGCCCAAATGAAAATGTTCCTCACCCGTATGGGAAAAAGCGCCAAGTTTCTGATAACGGGAGATCCCGGCCAGATAGATCTCCCCAGAAGGGTAATATCCGGCCTTAAGGAGGCACTATTGATTCTTAAGGACACCAAGGGGATACAAATGATCTATTTGGACGATAAGGATGTCATTCGCCACAAACTGGTTAAAAAGGTAATAGATGCATATAAGAACATAGAGCACCAGAACTAATGAAGGCCTTTGGGATCTGTCAAGTTTCCAAACCTAACAAGTCCAAGAGCCGATACAAGAAGACATATGATTCGATTGAAATCTAAAAAATGAGCCAAACCATCTTCGAAACCGATTTCACATTTCCGGGCCAAACAAGTGTCTATAAAGGCAAGGTACGTGAAGTGTACGGAATTCAGGACGATCTTTTGATTATGATAGCCACTGATAGGCTTTCGGCCTTTGATGTGGTCATGCCCAAAGGGATTCCATATAAAGGCCAAATCTTAAACCAGGTAGCCACCAAGATGATGAGGGCCACCCAGGACTTGGTGCCCAATTGGTTATTGGCCACCCCGGATCCCAATGTGGCCATTGGCCATGCATGTGAGCCATTTAAAGTGGAAATGGTAATCAGAGGTTATTTATCCGGCCATGCCGCGAGGGAATACAAAAAGGGAAAGCGCATGCTTTGTGGCGTGCCCATGCCCCAAGGGATGCAGGAAAACGATGCGTTTCCAGAACCTATTATAACACCTGCCACCAAAGCGCAAAAAGGCGATCATGACGAGGATATTTCCCGGGAGGAGATATTGAAAAGGGGAATCGTTTCGGAAACGGACTATGCCATTTTGGAAAAATATACCAAGACTCTTTTTCAAAGAGGAACGGAAATTGCTGCGGAAAGGGGATTGATATTGGTGGATACCAAGTACGAATTTGGTAAGACCAAAAAAGGCGAGGTGGTGCTTATCGATGAAATCCATACCCCGGATTCCTCTCGCTATTTTTATGCGGATGGCTATGAAGAAAGGCAGCGCAGTGGAGAGCCTCAAAAACAATTGTCCAAAGAATTTGTGCGCCAATGGCTCATTGGTCAAGGCTTCCAGGGGCTAGAGGGGCAAACCGTCCCCGAAATGTCGGACGCTTATATAACATCCATATCCGATCGGTATATTGAGCTCTATGAGAATATCACTGGGGAGCCTTTTGTTAAGGCCAATGTGGACAATATTAAAGAGCGGATCCAGCAAAACGTGTTGGATTATCTGAAGACGACATCGGTCTCGTAGGGGGTGGAAGGGTTATTTTGGTTTGGTTTCCAAGGTATTCGTTAAACATTAAAAGTGAATAGTTTTAAACCTTGAACCTTGAACCTTGAACCTTGAACCTTCATCATCCCAGCAACCATTTGAGGGTCACTTCCCTTTTCTCCTTTAACTTGGAAAGAATTTTCAGAAACAGGATTGCGGTAATGTAGGCATCACCAAGTGCGGTATGTCGATCTTTTTTAGGGACGTTGAACTTGTCCGCCAATTCGTCCAGGGTATAATTTTCTTGTTGTTTGATCAGATTGGACCTTAATCTCGTTTTCTTGTATAAGGTACAGGTATCCAAGTATTGGTTTTTCAGTTTGGGCAACCCCTGTCTTTCCAAGGCCGTATTTATCATTCGTATATCAAATAAAGCATGATGGGCCACTATGATGGCATTTCCCAAAAAGACCAAAAAATGTTGTAGGGCCTCTGGTTCCGGAACATAATTTAAATTCCCGTTTTTTAAGATGCCATGGATTTTCACCGTCTCTGCGGAATGGATTTCTTGCCGCAGAAATACTGAAAAACTGTCCCTTACCTTAATTTCGTTTTTTTGTAAGACCAGGGCACCAATGGAAAGGATACGATCTTTTTGATAATCAAAACCCGTAGTTTCCGTATCTAGGACCACAAATCGCACTTCGTTTGGATTTACGGGGATTTCATAAGGGAACCGGGCCTCGTATTCCAGCCAATATTGCGGTAAAACCGGCACTTCCTTCTTTTTTTGAAATGGCCACATTATCGTAAAAGGTGCGTTACATTAAAACGGATTGAAATGGTTTCCTGGATTTCCTTTATGGTTTTAAAGGTTTGTTTTAGTTTTACTTTTTCCTCCTTGCTCAAGCGATTAAGGGCAATATATCTTCCGGTATCCTGATGTAGCAGTCCTTGTTTGGTCCGAAATTTAAGGAGTACTTTGGTGGCATAAGAGCACGCCAAGTGCAATTCCTTGTTTGCCGGTTCCAAGGACGCCAATTTGTCATAACGCTCCCAGGTATTGTTGATACCTTGGATTCCATGGGATAGGATAAGTACTCGTGCAGCATCAATCAGGGGCATCAAGGCTTTTCGCTTCAAATCAAAAAAATCCTTGTGGGCCCCGTCCTGTTCCACTAAAAACTGTCGGAAAAAACCAGTGGGACTAGGATTTTGTAATGCTCCGTCCGCCAAGTGTAAAAAGAAGATGGGATATTTTTCCGTGTTTTCTAAGATATAATCGGACAACTCATCGGTTAATTTTTGGTCCCCGAAAGAATGGGCATAATCAAAAAAAATGGAGGACATCAATACTTCGTCCGGTCCAGGATTGGTAATCCAATGGGCTACCTTTTCCTTCCATTGCTTTAAGCTAAGGCACCATTTAGGGTTGGATCCCATCATTTCTGCCGGGCAGTATTCGTATCCTATCTCATTGAGGCCTTTGGTGATGTACTCGGCAAGCGAAAGAAAATATCCGGAGGTCTCGGGCATATTGTTTTCGGTAACATTTTCAAAGACTAACGCGTTGTCCTGATCCGTATGCAATAGCTGTTCCCCACGGCCATGGCTTCCCAAGGAGAGCCAGGCAAAATTTACGGGGGGCGGTTTTTTCATTTTTTTTAGGGAAATCTGGACGATTTGTTTAACACAGGCATCATTGAGCTCGGAAATTATTTTGGCGGCAAGTCCCATGGGGATGTTTTGATCCAAATAACCCTGCAAAAGGTGCAATGTACTTTTACGGATGGCTTTGATTTGGCCAAACTTTATGGCCCGTTTTACCGCTTTTACAAGAACTGCAGGGTTGTCCCCCAGGGAAACCATGATATCGTGTTTGGAAAGTATTCCCACGGCTCGTGTATTGGGGGTGCCGTCCTTGGTAAGTATCAAATGGCTGATGCCATTTTTCATCATGGCCATTTGTGCTTGGGTAACGGTAAGTTTTCTAGGATAGGTGATTACGGGAGTGGTCATTATTTTTAAAGCTTCGGTGCTTATGGGATACTTCCCAGTGGCAATCTTATTACGAAGGTCTTTATCCGTAATGATACCTAGGGGGAGTTCATTTTCAATAATCAATATAGACCCTACTCGCCGTTTGGTCATAAGACGGGCCACTTGGTCCATGGGGGTATCCTTTGGGCAACTGACCATATTTTTGGAATAGGACACCGGCTGGAGATCAAACAGTTGTACCTCGGGATTAATGCTTTGGGAGTTTTCGTTGCCAAAGAGTTTGCCCCGGTGTACTTTGGAATACGGGTTTCGCGTGTTAGAGGCGAAACTTTCGATCAGAAAGTTGCCAATGGCGGGATTCCCTTCTGCATAGGGCTTAAAATGGGTTATGGGAATACCATAAAGGATACTCTCCTCGTGAGCGCGGGCCTCAAGCTTATAGCTCTCGTTGGCCATCAATGGGCGAAGGCCAAAAATATCGCCCTCGTCACAGATGTCCACAATTTCGGAATTAATGGTTTTTCGCAAGGCGACAGCTCCTTGGTGGACGATATAGAAATGATCATGGGGCTTTTCGTCCTCCGCAAAAATAATGCTTCCCTTTTCCTGATACCGTATGGAAACTTTGGCGGAAAGCACATAAAGTTTGGAACTTTCCAATTCATGGAACGGGGGAAAGTTCTTTAAGAAATCGGCCACCCTTTCGGAAATAGTGTTGCGCATGGCTTTGTTTTCCATAAAGGTAATCATGATTTGGAAAGTACGGAACAGGCCACTTTGCCATATCATAGTGTCCGTAAACCTGCTTTACTTTTTTAGAACAAAACCTTATATTGAACTCTCTAAATGAGTTCATTGTATACCCACATTAGAAAACGTAATGAAACCCAATTTCTTAAAAATAGTTCCCCCTATTGAGAATTCCCTGGTCATTAAGACAGATAGGGCCTTGGCTACCCCATGGCATTATCATCCCGAAATAGAATTGTTGTACTGTATCCGTGGCAGGGGAACGGATTTTGTTGGTAACGGTATTGAAAGTATTGAAGAGGGAGAGTTGTTAATGTTCGGGGAGAATTTACCGCACACCCGTTTAGGGGATGAGGAATTTTATAGGAACAACCCGGAGGAAGAACCTGAGGCCGTTGTCATTCAGTTTCGGAAGGACTTTTTGGGCCCCGGTTTTTTTGCCGTTAAGGAATTTGGGCATATTGGGGATTTGATCCATAGGGCATGCAAAGGCCTTCGTTTTTCGGGCAGTATCCGTCAAAGTATGGGGAAAAGACTATTGGAAGTTAGGAAGATGGAGGGAACAAAAGCCATTCTGGAACTGCTCGGAATTCTAAATAGCTTGGCACTTTCAAAGGAGTACTCTTTTTTTAATAATGTTAATTATACGGTGGATACCCATGAGAAGCATACGGAAAAAATAAACCGCGTATACCGGTATACCATTGGTAATTTCCAAAGGGATATTTCCCTGGATACCGTCGCTGGATTGACCAATCATTCCAGGGCCGCATTTTGCCGCTTCTTTAAGGCACATACCAGGAAAACGTACTTTCAATACCTTAATGAAATTAGAATAGCCCATGCCTGCCGGTTGCTCAGGGAAGGCGATTTGGACGTAACCCGTACCTGTTATGCCAGTGGCTTTAACAATTTGTCAAACTTTCACAAGCAGTTTAAAAAGATAACCGGGGGCAATCCCACACAGTATCGAGACAATCTACTTTCCAAAATCGCCTAAACGGGCACTTAATCGGCTAACAGCACTATTGCCGTAGCGAAAGGGGGAAGGTTCAGGGTTTTGTTTTTTGGAGAATGATCTAGTAATGGGATTTCATCGTCAGGGTTCTGTACAAGTGTCTTCATAAGGGTACTATCCAAAATTTGAAGCCGAGAAATTTCCATATGCGCTCCCAAGCCTATCGGTTGGTCCACATCCGTAAAGTTGGTCAATAGCAAAGTAATCCTTTTGGTCCTGTCTAAAAAGGCCATGCCATCGTATTTCAGGGGATTTGGACTTTCCAGGGGCACTATTTTTCCATTTTTATGGCCCATAATCTGTTTAAGGATGATGTAGATTGGATATACCGCCTGAGGGATTGTCGTTAATTCTTCTGGCCACGTATCTCCGGGATGGGGCATAAGACCGGACGGCCCACAGGTTTGGTAATATGTAGTGGATGCGGCACCATTTTCCGATAGGTACTTAAAACTACCTAATGTCCATGCCGCTCCGTAAAGGGACAATTGCCGGGGATCCGCCCTTTTTTCCGAACTAAGGATTTCCCGTTCTTGTCTGGATCGGGATGTGGCATTGGGGTTCCATCGCATGCGCAGGCTTACCGGCCCCACATGCACTTTTTTGCCCTGAGCAAGTACCTTTCCACTGCGCACCACATATTGGTGGGCGGATAATGTCTCCGTAAGGGAGCCAAGGTCAAAGGCATGTACTTGTGGATTTACGGAGAAACTAAGAAAGTCTAGAGTATCCGGGGGAGTCCCATAATCGTTCAATTCCTTAAAAAAGGCATCGGTTCCGGCTCCAATGGAACAATGCGGAAAGTAGGAGCGCAAGCTGGGTACCACCGCCTCCAATAATGGTTGATCCGTACTTTTGGCATAATTGGGCAGAACGATAAATTGAAATATACGTTCCTTATGTGGCAGTAGATATTCAAGATAGGTCTCGGCTAAGTTTTTTTCAAAAAATAGGACAACCTCTAGTTTGCAGTCTATTTCCTTTGCTAGGGATACGGCATGTTCCAGCTTAGCGGCATCCCATTTTCCGGGCTCCAATTCTACACGTAAAAAATCAATATGAAGTGCTTTGAGGTAGTCAATAATATCCGGGGTATGTTCCAGATCACCAAGGGGAATCCCTATTTTGGGAAAGGGCCTTGGGTTTTTCCTATCAATTTTAAGTACCCTATCCGCACCCTTGGCGTTGCCTGCGCCGTCGTTGGTAGTGTCCAGGCTTAATCGTATTTTTTGCTTTATGGTGTCCCCGACCTCCAACCTTACGGGAAAGGGGAGTCCCAAAGGGGTACAATAGGTCTTATAGCTCGCATCGATCCAATTACGTTGGTCTTCCGTTTCAAAAACATCCCCTTCAAAGGCAAGGAGCGCATACACTCCATTTGCGGGTTCCCAGGACATGGCACTTACCTCTTTAAATGGCTGGGAGGGACTTATATAGGTCGGAAATTTTTCAACAGATTCCTGACCATTAGGATGGGTAATTGTGCACCTTTTTCCAATACATGGGGCTATGGGATGAAGAACGGTAAAACCCGCCCTGTTCTTTCTAAAGGCACTATAGGCCATGCCTTGGATTTCAAAGTCTATGGTGGAATCTGGATTTCCCTTGATCACACAATGCCATTGAAAATGGATGTCCGCAGTTTTACATACTGCCGTATAAGTAATGATAAAGGAGTTTCCATGGTCTTCCAACCTCTCGTCCATAATTTGCATGGGCACGGTATCCCAATCATGGTCCCGGAGGGCATGGTTGACCATCCGGATGATCTCTACATCGCCTAGTTTTATATAACGCAGGAACCCTGCCTCATAGACCATATGCAATTTTCCGGCCTTCACGTTTATGGCCTTGGGCAAGTTTTTGGTATCGCCATAGGCCAATATCCTGGTATCCCTATCCATTTTAGTTGTTTAGGTAATGGCCTTGATCTGTTGGGCCACATTATCGGCTTCGAATATTCTCTTCCAGTCCTCCTTGAATATCTGTTTTTTGCCTATTTCTATGGCTTTGTAGGCTGCATCAGAAAATTTGCCACCGGGTAGTTTTCCGAAGAGCAGGGCCAGTTCTATATTAATATGCCCCAAAAAAAACTCGTAAGCCGCTTCCTTGGGAACCCCTTTTTCCACCACAGCGTCCACCCCCTCCTTTAGAATAGTTATCATGGATCCCGCAAAGGTTTCGGAAAGGGCCGGTTCCAGGAGTCCCATATGCTCTAAGGTAATCCTATAGGATTTGGTCACGGGCCCATAAATGACCTTGGCCAATTTTTCACCCTGGGCATAGTGCTCTTCAGGACCTTGAATCAAGGCGCATACTATAGTCTGTTTGGCCGCGATGCCTCCAAAGAAGTCGAAATGGGCTTCTTCCGAACCCTCCCAGTTAAAAACGGAGGGGTGGGACGGATGAGCTGCAAAATAGGAGATATCCTCCCTACGGGGCAAATGTCCGGCCAAAGGGGCCGCCGGATCCAAGCAGATGCCCATTGCCCCACTTTTCATTTGGGGGACATACTGCGCGGAGACCTTTCCAATAAGTACGTCCGGTACGGCAAAGATTACCAGATCCGAATTGGGGATGGCCTGTTCCGGGCGGGAAAGCGCCACCCCGTTTTGGCGAACACGTTCCATACCACCCGGGCTTACTTCCAGATAGGAAACATCATAATCCGAATCCTTTAAGTTTCGGGTAAGGCGTACGCCCATTTTTCCACCCGCACCCACTAATGTTACTTTTTTCATATCGATTTAATTTTAATAACCACATATTTCAAAACAGTCTCTTAATTGTCGATGACACCATTTCTGATGCATTCAAAATATTTGGGCGAACCATTTTGTCCGCCTTTGAGGGCCAATTCCAATCCATCATACTTAGCGTTTCGCGAATGCGCCAGGCATAAGGGAGACCCTGGGGCGATGGGTGTCAAAAGCTCAAGAGCATAGATTTCCAAGGCCTTGGATACATAACCGGAAGTATCCCCGCCTGCCACACAAATACGGATGTT
This sequence comes from Bacteroidota bacterium, assembly GCA_039819225.1. GTDB lineage: Bacteria > Bacteroidota > Bacteroidia > Flavobacteriales > Flavobacteriaceae > Ulvibacterium. Next base: position 8,786 of record JBCBSN010000087.1, read on the forward strand.
ACCTATGCCGTCTATTACATTTTTTAAGATGGTACCTTGGGAAGTACCTAGAAAGGCACCAACGGAAATGTGGGCCGATGATTTTTCCATAGCTTTTTTTGTATTTTCTATTGCAGAATCATCGGGCCCCAATGCCGAATAAAGAATGGGGACCTTGTCCTTTCCCAGGATTTCCAGGCATTTTTTGGTACAACGTTGAATCTCGCTTTCTTTGTCTTTTATCAATTGGAGGGTTTTAAGCTGTATATCCTTAAAGCCTATGGCCAGGCCATGGGCGATTTGTTCCGCTGTCCGCGGCGAACAGCTTCCGGCGATTACGATAAAGTTTTTGGACTTTTGTGCCTTTTTCGGAAGCTTAGGCCTATTCAGGAATCCCGTTTCGTTCCAGTAATGGCATAGGGCATAGCTCACCGCGGATGATCCAACTACTAGTTGTGGCTGGGCTTTCCCCCTCTTGCCAAGTAGTTTCCCGATCTGCCTTAAATGCCCATCCCTTAGTACATCAAATAAAATATAACTTTTTTTGGTGGCAAGATGTTCATAGGTTTTGTGTCCCCCATCTTCCCCTTCCAGCTCCAACACGTTTATTTGGTGGATCTGCCTTTCCGTTTGGAGACCCAAGTGTTGGACCAGGTTGGCTTCCTTCATGGGGGTTATCGGATGTTTGGACATTGTGGGGTGCCTATCTATGCGATATACCGTATTGTCCACCCGCGCAAAAAGATTGCCGAACACGCAAAAGCGGTTCAAAAGGGGAATCCCCACGACCAAAGGAATGCAGGGGGAGTTAAAATAGTGCAACGCAATTTCGGTGGCGTGGCCAATGTTTCCTATATGGGGCGAAGAATCAAAGGTAGAACAGATTTTATAATGGAAATATCGGGAGGGGATCTGGGAAATTTGTGCGAATATTGGAGGAAGTTCCTTGTCCATTTCTTCTGGACTTAATGAGCGCGCTATACCGGGAACCCCAAAGGCCAATAATTTGCCATCTTCGCTTACATACTTGTTTTTTAGAGTGAATTGCCGTACCTCTTTTGGGGTAGGTGGATGCAGGAATAGTGCCGTGGGCACCCCGTTCATGGATAGCGATTCCATGACGTCCGTTGAACCGGTAAAATCATCCCCATAAAAACTTAGTACTATTTCAGAGGTCATTTTCTGGTATGTTTTACAAAAAAATCCAGTGCTTCGGCCAATTCCTGGTGCTCCTTGGCATAGTCTACCAAAGAGACCCCTGCCAAGGCCGCTTCCCACCCTTGTTGGATGCTTTTAACACCGGCCTTGGTTCCCAATGGATGTCCCATGATACCGCCGCCGCAGAGATACATCATGTCCGCATTCCCTATGGCATTATAGGTGTCCACGGTTTGTCCGGCCCACTGGCCACTGGAAACCACGGGCATTACCTTTTTTCCGTTCTCCGATTGTTGACATGCCCTTATTGAGGCGAGCACGGAGGCATCCGGTTCGCAAAATTTGTTTCGCAATCCGTTGGTGTGTAACTGATCTGCCCCTGCCATCCTCCAAATCTTTTGAAAAACCTTAAAATCTATCCCTATATGGGGGCTTCTTGAGAAAAGTCCCCATCCGTTCCTATGGCCGTGAATGGGCAACCGACTATGATTTCTTAGCTTGGCCAGGGCACTGATGCCTATCCAGTTTAGGCTTACCATAATACAGGTTCCGCCTTGTTTTAGAACATGGTCATGTCGTCTTAGCATATCGTCCAGGTCGCCACTGAGGTTAAAGGCATACATAGGTTTTTTCCCCGTTTTTTGCGCATGGGAATTTATAACGTTCATAACCTTCTCTACCCGTTGTTCAAAAGGGGAATGGGGTGGATCCCCCATAAGTTCGTCGTCCTTGAAAAAATCCAGTCCCGCCATACAAAGTTCTTTTACCTGGGCCGCTGTCTGGTCGGGGCTAAGTCCTACACTTGGTTTTATAATGGTACCTATAACGGGGCGATTCTTTACTCCCACCAGTTTTTGTGTTCCCTGAATGCCGAATTGTGGTCCCGGATATTTGCTGTAAAAGGTCTTTGGCACTTCGATGTCCGACAAACGAAGGCCTGAAAAATGCTTAAGCTCAAAAAGATTTCCCGCTACTGTGGCCATGAGATTGGGCAGATTGTAGCCTATATTTTCCAAGGGCCAGGAAACCTCTATTTTAGCTTTTTTGTAGATGGCCCCGTCATGATGGGAAGGTATGGAAGCCCCTGGAAGCGAGGGAGATTTCGTTTCTCCAAACATTTCGATTTGGTCAATTTTGGCCAGATAACGCTCCCTTAACTCCTGGGACTCTCCCGGAATTCTTAAAAAGGTGCCCGAAGATTGTTCTCCGGCAAGTGCCGCTGCGGCCTCCTTTACATTGTACGCCGTCTCGATCCAGTACGTAGCCTTGATTCTTTCCATGGTTTTGGAATAGCTTAGTTTACAAATTGATCTATGTTCTTGGGTGTAATCTTTAAAAGTCCCGTGTCCACGCGATAGGGTATACTGGTAATACCGGCCTTGGCATCGTTGTTGGAAAGCCTGTTGGTACCGTGCACCATATCGTATAGGAATTGGGCCCCGTACCATGTAAAGAGCTCCCGTTTTTGAGCGGCCAACATATGTATTACCCCTTCCTTTACCAATTGAAGGTGTTCCGGTTCGCCGTCCACAGTTGTGATTTTTATCTTTCCGGCTTTTCCTGCTTCCTTTACGGCCAGGGCAATTCCGGGCCCAGAAGGGCCATCAAAACCACTGATCCCGGCAATGTCCGGATGGGCCGATAGAACGTCCGAGCTAATCCGGGCCGCCTCTTCGGTACTGGCTTTACTGTCATATTTGCCCACGACCTCTATTTCCGGATATTTTTTTAGAACGTCCAAATAACCCTGAAAACCGGTTTCCATATTGGACATTCCCAAAATGCCCATATAGGCTACCTTGCCCTTGCCCTCGATGAGTTGAACCATTTCTTCCGCCTGTAACCTCCCAATTTCGTACCAATTGGTGCCAAGGAAAGCGGCGTGGTCGGCATTGGGAATATCCGAGTCATAGACCACGGTGGGGATGCCTGCATTTACGGCCTTATTGATGACTTGTGCTATGGCGGGATCGGTACCATTGATCAGCAGGCCTGTGGGTTGGGTGCCAATAACTTCCTCAATGGTGTTGATCTGTGCCGGAACGTCCCAGTCCGCCGGCCCCAGGACAGAAACCTTTACGTTTCTTTCCTCTCCCCATTTTAGGAATGCCCTTTGGTCCCTGTTCATGTACATGGGCATGGTCACCGCGGTGGTTACCATAACATATTCCTCATTTTCCAAATTTCCTTTCCGCTCCTGGTAGGGCGACCTATTTGTGCTGATCTCCGGATTTTTAGGTGGTAAGGTACAGCCCATTGCGCAAAGGAAAAAGATAAATAACCAGGGTGATCTATGTTTTTTAAGTGTGTTAATCATTCCGATTTGTTTTACTTCTTGTCCGTTTTTCTATTTTCCCATTATGCTCGTTACTTAAGGTGTTTCAAGACTTGAGATTTTGTTATGCGGTTTGGGCATATCTTTTCAGGAGAAGCTTATCCAGGCCCAGTGTCAATATCAATATGATGCCAAGGATTATTTCCTGCCAATAACCGGAAACTCTGGAAATGACCATGATATTGGCAATAATACCCATGAACAAAGTACCTAGCAAGGCTCCCGGGATCTTGCCGTACCCTCCGGTCAAACTAGCACCCCCTAGGATTACGGCAGTGATGACCCTTAACTCCAGCCCTCGACCGAAGGTAGGCAGGGCGGCGCCCAGCCGCGATGAAATCAAGATACCGGCCACCCCGGCAAGGCCGGCCGAAATGACAAAGCCTAACATTTTCATTTTCTTGACCTGGATGCCGGAAAGATCGGCCGCTTTTTCGTTCCCACCGATGTAATAGTATCTTCTAAAGAAAATGGTCTTTTTGAACAAAAAAGTAAAGATGCCAACGGTAAGCAACATGTACCAAATAGGCATTTGAATGCCCAATAGCTTGGATTGTCCTATGGTGTTGAACCAATACGGTAGATTTTGAGATCCGGAACCGCTGAGCATCAAAGCCGCTCCCCGGGCTATACCCATCATGGCAAGGGTCTGTATCATGGCGTTGATACCTTTGTAGGCCACCAGGTATCCGTTGATCCAGCCCAAAACCAGGGCCGCGCAAAGTCCAAGGACTATGGCCATGGGTATAGGAATGTGGAGTACCTGCATAAGATAGGCCGTAAGACAAGCCGTAAGGGCCACCACCGATCCTACCGAAAGATCAAAGGACCCGGAAATTAAAAGGAGCATCATGCCCACGGCCACAATGGTATCCACGGATACATTGAGCAGGATTTGACTAAAATTGCTAAAGGTCAAAAAATTGGTAGGAAAAGTGATTCCGGCCACCAGACAGACCGTTACCAACAAAATGATAAGTAAATAGATTCGTTCCTGAAGGATTTGTTTCATCATGTTTTTCAGTATGAGGCCAATGCCATTAGTTTTTCTTCGGTGGCTTCCGCAATGGGAAGTTTTCCGGCAACCTTTCCCTTATTAATTACCAGGATAGTATCACAAATGCCAAGGAGTTCGGGAAGGTCGCTGGATATCATTAATATACCCTTCCCTTGGGACGCCAGGAACTGGAGGATTTCATAAATCTCAAATTTGGCACCTACGTCTATTCCATGGGTGGGTTCATTAACAATAAGAACCTCCGGATCGGTATTGAGCCATTTTCCCAAAACAACCTTTTGTTGATTCCCACCGCTGAGGTTAATTGTCTTTTGGCCTATGCCGGGGGTAGCAATTCTTAGACTGTTTGTATATTTTTCCGCGATTTTTTTTGCCTTGCCCAGGCTATACCATCCCTTTTTCAAGGTGCTTTTCGGATTCCCTATGGCAATGTTGTCCGTGATGGACATTTCCAAAAAGAGTCCAAGGTGGGCCCTATCTTCAGGAACATAAGCAATCCCTTTTTGTATTGCCTTTACAGGATGTCCTCCTGGAAGGTGCTGTCCATTCAGGAAAATCTCCCCCTCCCGGTATTCTTCGGCACCGAATATAGCGTTGGCGATAGGGGTTCGGCCGGCACCAACAAGTCCTGCCAAGCCAAGGATTTCCCCACGGGCAAGGTCAAAGGAGATGTCCGTAAAACCATCGCCGCTCAAATTTCGTAAGCTAAGGAGGGGTTCGGCCGTACTATGTGATTCATTCTTTAGACTTTCCACATTGCGGCCTACCATGGTCTTGATCAATTTGCCCTCGTTCATCTGTTCCCTGGGCCATGTACCTTGGTACTTTCCGTCCTTAAGTACTGAAATTTTATCGGCCAACATAAAGATTTCCTCAAGCCGATGAGAGATATAGATAATGGCCGTTCCCCCCTTTCTAAGGGCCCTTAATAGGCTAAAAAGAATAGCGGCTTCTTTTCCGGTGAGGGAGGCGGTGGGTTCGTCCAAGATCAAAATGGAGGGGTTCTTGGCCAAGGCCTTGGCAATCTCCACCATTTGTTTTTGTGCAGCGGACAGATTCAGGATTTTGGTCTTTGGGCGTATGCCATCAAGTTGAAGTTCTTGGAGCAGTCTATCGGTCATACGGTAAAGCTCAGCATAACTAATAAATCCTATGGAGTTAATCGGATGTCCGTTGGCATAGATATTCTCGGCAACACTTAGATTTTCGGAAAGGCTAAGGTGCTGATAAACAATGGATATGCCCTTGGCAAAAGCATCTTGAGGATCATTGATTTTTGTGGGGTGCCCATCTATGGAAATGGTGCCCTTGTTCGGCTGTAGATTGCCCGTTAGTATATTCATTAAAGTGCTCTTCCCAGCTCCGTTTTCGCCGCAAAGGGCATGTATTTCACCTTCCGAAACCTCAAGATCAACTTGGTCCAGTGCCTTTACCCCGGGGAAAGATTTGCTTATACGATGCAGTTTTATCTTGGCCATTACAGGGAATTGGGATATACCAGTTCCTTGTTCTTGGAAGAACGGTAACAGGCATGGATCAGTTTAAAGGTTTTAAGGTTGTCCTCTCCGGATGTTTCGGCAGTTACCTTTCCCTGTAGGGAATGCAATAGGTTTTGGTTACAGGCCACAATACTAGTATGCACCAAGCGGTAATCCGGATCTGCCCAGGTATAGATGCCAGGATCCGCCTGTACCGTTTTTGCACCCTCCTTTGTGGTCATTTTGATTTGATAGTCATGATCCAGGAGCAGGGATCCCTTTTCTCCTTCTAAGTACCAGGGTCTGCGGAAAACTCTCCCGTTCCAGGATGGAGGCATAGGACATTTCGGCAAAGCAGGAGATACCGTTCTTCATTTTTAGCAAAACGTTGGCGACATCTTCGCCATTGATTTCCGGGTTCACGGTTCGCGTATGGCATAGCAGGTTTTCTACTTCCCCAAAGAGAAATCGGCATACATCCAGGATATGGGAACCCACATCCATAAGGATAAACTTGTCCAACTTTTTTAAAAAGGGTTGGTTGTCAAAAACTGGGAATCCAGAGCAAAATGTAACACGGGCCTTAAAAATTGATCCAATAACCTCATTATCTAAAAATTCCTTTAATTGGCGAAGCGGTCTTTGCCACCGGAAGTTCTCATGGACGGCAAAGGGTACATTCCATTTTCTGCAGACTTCTACCATCATTTTGGCTTTGTGCAATGTTGGTGCCATAGGTTTTTGACAAATGACCCCGATACCTTTTTTGGCGGCTAGCTCGGTAAAGGTGGCATGGGTGTCCACCCCCGTAATAATATCCACAAAATCCAATTCTTCAGAGGCCAACATTTCCTCTACTTGATCATATACACGGGCTATTCCGTAAAGATCGGCCAACGCCTGAGCCTTATCCTTTTCAATATCACATAGCGCCACCAATTGCACTTTGGGAAGTTCCAACCAAGCGGGAATCTGATAGTTGGCCCAAAAGCCGGTCCCTATAACGGCGAAACGAAGTTTCATGGATTTAGTGTTCAATTGATTCGTAACGGATTAAGGGCTTACGGTTTTTTTGGAAACTTCTTAAATCACCTCTTAAGAAGGCAAACCCTATACATTTTGATATCCCGCAATTTACTTAGGGACGCTTTTTAGCGCATCTCCCAGATTGACTTTTCTTGATACAATATTTGCAATTATTGTGATATTGATTAAAAATTAGGG
>JBCBSN010000088.1:0-15819 GCA_039819225.1 Bacteroidota bacterium
GCAGACCGACAAGAACCATAGACTTTTCAGAAAATCCAAAGTAAAATTCACCGATAAAAAATTGGTTCACGAAACCCTGGAAGTGACAGGTAAATCCGGTGTTTTCCAAGAAAAACTCATTCACTATTGTTACAAGAATTACAAGGATTACAAAGGGAAGATGTTAAAGTATGGAAAGCTTAAAGCCCTGGAGGACTTCTACAAAGAGAAACATTTCACCTTCCTGCATTTGATCTTTAAGCCCAGTTGGAAGTTTTTTAACCATTTCATTCTACGGCTTGGCTTCCTAGATGGCAAAAAGGGAATATCCATCTGTTACTTAAACGCCTTGGGCGTATTGGAACGTTATCGGGAATTAAAGCGCTTGGAGAAGAAAAACGAATTGGCCTACTATTTGGTGATGCCATGATGGGTCCAAACGGCCTTTTCTTTTTTTGTATCCCTGCGAATACCTTTATTTTTAGCAATGGATTCGGGTGTCTTATACCCCCTTTTGTGATCTAAGTGTACACAGACCGCGCTATAACGTAACTGTTTGGATTTTATCCCAAAATTAAAAAGACGCTCCCCCAGCTCCCGATCCTGTCCTCCATACTGCATTCGTTCGTCAAATCCGTTCACATTAAGAATATCCTTTTTCCATCCGGAGGAATTATGTCCATTCCAACTGGCATTCGTCGGCGTAAACGTATTGAACAAAGTAGATATGAGCCCCCTGGCCGTAAGTTTGTTGTTCTTAAAAGTCTTAGGGATCCCTTTTTCCTTTAACCACTGAATATTAAAACAATTTTGCTGTTTTATATCGGCTATGGTTATGGCTTGGGAAATGTTCATGGGCAACATATAATATCCTCCTGAAATAAAGTATCCCGGTTCCTTATTAATGTAATGCACTTGGACAAAATCCTCTCTGGGAATACAATCCCCATCCGTCATAATGATATAGTCCGCCTTACAGGCCAAAACAGCTTTATTTAAAATTCTGGATTTTTGGAAACCCTGGTCCTCCTGCCATACATGAACAACATCGTAAAAAAGGACATCGGTCATTTTCTTTATGAGCTCCTTTGTTTTTGGACCCGAGCCGTCATCCGCTATGACCACCTCAAAATCCTTAAAAGTCTGACAATCAAAACCCCAAAGTACCTTCCGTAGCCATTGTTCGGAATTATAGGTACTTATAATAACTGAAATCTTGGGTTTATCCATTGTATTCATTTGTACACCAAAAATAGGAAAGTCTAATAGTATATCTTTGCTTTTGCAAAAATTTGATGTAATGGGCAGAAAGTTCTTTTTAGGCATTGCCAAAAAATTAAAGTTTCTACCTCCGGAAACTTTCGTTAAAATCTATTATGAATATTATACCGGCAAAAAACTTGATTTAAATAACCCAATTGAATTCAATGAAAAAATTCAATGGCTGAAGGTGTTTTACAGACCAGCCATTCTAAACCAATTGGTGGACAAGTATGCAGTTCGCTCCTATGTGGAGGAAAAAATCGGAAAAGAATATCTCAATGAATTGCTTTACGTCTATGAAAAGACCAGCGACATAGACTTTGCCAAACTTCCCCAAAGATTTGTGATAAAAGCTACTCATGGTTTCCATTTTAACCTTATTGTAAAGGATAAGGACCAACTGAATAAAACCCGAGCAAAACTTTTGTTAAGAAAATGGGTGGGTAAAAACCAATATTATCGGGGAGGATTGGAATGGGCCTATAAAAATGTACAACCCCGACTAATCGCCGAAAAATTCTTGGAAGAAATAGGTAAAACTTCTGTTAACGATTATAAATTTTTTTGCTTTTCCGGGAAACCAAAATTTGTCCAGGTCTTTATGGAAAGGGGCATTAAGGACTTAAGGTGCTTTTATGATCTAAATTGGGAAAAACGACCCTTTACGACCAAAAAAGATGAGTTCTTCGAAGGGATCTTGGAAAAACCAAAGAATTTTGACCTAATGGTAAAGCTTGCCGAAAAACTTGCTGACCATTTTCCCTTTGTACGGGTCGATTTTTATAATATTGAAGGCACAATTTTGTTCGGTGAAATGACATTTTATCCCACAGATGGACGCAAAGATTTTAAACCTGAAAAGTATAACAAAATATTGGGAGATTACATTGAACTTCCTAAAATACCAAAGGGTCAAAAATATATAACAGAGGTCATTTAATCCGTTTTGGGAGTATCCCAATAGTTTTGGCCCAAGCCTAATTGATTGTTCGACGGCTTCGAACTTTGGAAAAATGATTCAATTAAGATTACGATAGATAATGGAGTCGCGACAAGTTTTTAAAAATGAGCCAGGAAAAAGCTATTCAGGATACGATTTTTAAGATTATAGGCAGTGCTTCTAATCAAATCGAGGTAAAGAGCTACGTCATCGGCGGTTTTGTCCGCGACCACCTCTTGGGAAAGGATGCCCCCAAGGATATTGATATTGTGGCCGTGGGCAGTGGCATAGCCTTGGCCCAAAAGGTAGCCTCCCTGTTGCCGGGAAAACCAAAAGTATCCGTATTCAAGAATTTTGGTACCGCCATGATCAAACATCGTGATCTAGACTTGGAGTTTGTGGGTGCCCGGAAGGAGAGCTACCAAAGAAATAGCAGAAAACCTATTGTGGAGGACGGTTCATTGGAAGATGACCAAAAGCGCAGGGATTTTACCATAAACGCCCTGGCCATTTCCCTGAACAAGGAGGACTATGGCCGCCTTTTGGATCCGTTCGGCGGAATTGAAGATTTGCAAAAATGCCTGATTCGGACGCCTTTGGAACCGGGCATCACCTATTCGGACGACCCCTTGCGCATGATGCGGGCCATCCGCTTTGCGACACAGCTGGACTTTACGATCGCAGCGAAATCCTTAGAGGCGATACGGCAAAACAGGGAAAGAATCAAAATAATCTCAAAAGAGCGCATTGTTACAGAACTACATAAGATACTTTCCGCCAAGAAACCTTCCATAGGTCTGGCCCTATTGCATACCACGGGACTATTGGATCTTATATTGCCCGAGCTAAAGGCCCTACAGGGCGTCGAGGAAATAGAAGGACAACGCCATAAGGATAATTTTTGGCATACCCTGGAAGTGGTGGACAATATCTCCCAGACTACGGAAAATGTTTGGTTAAGATGGGCCGCGCTACTGCACGATATTGGCAAGGCCCCCACAAAAAGGTTCCATAAAAGAATAGGGTGGACCTTCCACGGTCATGAGTTCAAAGGTTCAAAAATGGTCTTCCAAATCTTTAAGCGGCTACGGATGCCCCTGAACGACAAAATGAGGTTTGTCCAAAAAATGGTACGGATGAGCTCCCGGCCCATTATCCTTTCGGAGGATTTCGCAACAGATTCCGCCGTAAGACGCTTGGTCTTTGATGCCGGGGATCATGTAGAAGAACTCATGACGCTTTGTGAAGCGGACATCACTACAAAAAATCCCCGCAAGCAACGTAAATACCTGAACAACTTTAAAAAAGTACGCCGGAAAATTGTGGAGGTGGAAGAGCGCGATCGTATTCGCAACTTCCAGCCACCTATAAGCGGAGAGGATATTATGCTTGCCTTTAATTTAAGGCCTTCCCGGGAAATTGGCATTATAAAAGAAGCTATTAAAGAGGCCATCTTAGAGGGTATTATCCCCAATGAACCCGTTGCGGCCAGGGCCTTTATGTTGAGAAAGGGAAAGGAAATGGGACTTACACCGGTGGCATAATCTAGGGCCTATTGGCACTAAACGAAAAGCATGGATTTTTGATGATTTTTCAGGATTTGGAGGCCGTTTTTTGATAAACATAGCGGGCTTCGTGTCCAAAAACAAACGAAAAAATACGGAAAAGGGCGAAAAAACCACTTTTAGGTTTTGTATTAACCGGACTTAGAAAATGGACAAAACGTATCGCTTATTCTGTCCGCTGCCTTAAATTTGTACCTCAAAAGGGTTCTCTTTTTTACATGCAGAAAAGCTTCCGAAAGACCGCTAAATTGTCCCTAATACTGGTTTACCTGGTTATTGTAGCGGGTGCAGTTGTGCGAATGACCGGAAGCGGTATGGGCTGCCCGGATTGGCCCAAATGCTTTGGGTACTATATTCCGCCAACGGAAGAATCGGAATTGCTCTGGGAAGCCGAAAAATCATATGATAAGGGGCAGGTAATCATTAAGAACAAGTCCCTTTGGGTGGCCAAACAGGATTTTACCACGACCTCTGCCTTCCATGGGAACAACTGGGCCGCCTACACAAAACATGATTATGCCCTTTTTAACCCTTGGCATACCTGGATCGAATTCATCAATAGACTTTTAGGCGCATTGGCAGGGCTAGCGACTTTGGTGCTAGCATTACTTTCGTTAAAATACTGGAAGAATCAAAAAAGAATTACGCTGCTCTCATGGCTCGTAGTTTTTGCCATGGGTTTCCAGGCCTGGTTGGGCGCTACGGTGGTATATTCCGTATTGGAACCGGTAAAGATCACGGTGCATATGGTAATGGCCCTGGTAATCGTGGCCCTATTGCTATATATCATCCATCTATCAATAATAGAAAAACCGATAAATACCTACCCCAAAGCGGTCTCGCAATTGTTAGGGGTGACACTTTTAATGACCCTTGCCCAGGTGATTTTGGGTACTCAGGTAAGGCAATTTGTGGACGAGCAAATCAAAAGTGTTGGAGAGGCTTCCCATCTATGGCTTCAAGATGCTTCGTTTCAATTTTATGTCCATCGGTCGTTTTCCATTTTGGTGGTCCTGTTAAACTTATATTTGGCCTATAGGATATATAAATCAGAGTTAGGCCTATCCAAAATAAATGTAATCCTGTGTATTCTGTTGGTGGAAGTCATTACGGGGATGGCCATGTATTATTGGGATTTCCCCTTTGCCACACAGCCCATTCACCTTGTACTGGCCTCGCTCCTATTTGGAGTACAGTTTTATCTGGTTTTGGAGGCGTTCGGAAAAAAACCTGTTTCTTCCGGGGAAGGCTAAAAAGGTAAAACCCGAACCTTGCTATACTCCGCCGATTTTTAATGGTTTAAGGGAAAGAAGTCGGTAATGGAAGCCCACAATTGACGGAATCAATTCCTAATTAAATTTTTCAAACCAAAACTTCAAAACCCCATGCTTTAGAGCATTATAAATCTTTGTACCTTTATCCCCACCCAAAATCGAAAGCAATGATCTATAAAATAAGGATAATCCTGGATGCGGAGGAGGATATTTTCAGAGATCTGGAAGTTGACGAAGGGGATACCCTGGAAGATCTTCACAATGCCATTACGCAGGCGTTTGGGTTCTTGGGAAGTGAAATGGCGTCTTTTTATACCTGTGACGAGAATTGGAACCAAGATGAGGAAATCGCCCTTTTTGATATGAGCGAAAACGGCTCCGATGTACTTCTGATGAACGAAACTTTTTTGGAGGATATCCTTACCGAGGATACACCGAAACTAATTTATGTATACGACTTTTTAAACATGTGGACTTTTTTTGTGGAACTGGCGGATATTGTTGAAAAAGAGGATGGGCGGTCCTACCCCAACCTTTTGTTCAGTTTTGGGGAACTCCCGGAAGAACCTCCTGAAAAAAGCTTCCGTTCGGATCCGGCCTTTGACTTTGATGAGACCTTTGAACGCTATGACGATCTTGACTTCGATGAGAATTGGAACTGAATCAATAGACAGTGGCAGTCGGCAGTCTCGGTGAAAAGTGATTCATGACAAAGAGATAAACCAAGAATCCTGAATCCTAAATTAATGCATTGTAACACTATACTTCCAAACCTATAAACTCATAAACTTTTAAACCCATAAACTAACAAACTCGGTAACCCCATCATCAAAGATTTCCGCCTTCGCGGAAATGACGTATAACAATAAATCAATGCTAAACCTATACCCCGCCCAAATTGAGCACATCTCCCTACACAGCGTAGGCAACAAGAATAGGAATGAAACCTTGTTCCTTTCCCAAGATTCTTTAACACTAAACGATGAGACCACTGGCCTGCTAAAAGAGTATTTCTTTAAGCCATTTCGGGAAAAGGAAGAAAACTATTATACGCTTGCCCATGAGGTAGACCTGGAATTCAACGAAATACACAAGGCCGTAACACATGTCTTTAACAATCCGGACGACCTCCATATTCAATCAAAGGCCATTGCTTCTCACCTCTTTGAACAGTCCGATCATCCGCATATCAAAAGCGGGGAAGTTTATGTAGCCCATATTTCCGGGGTACTGTTGGACAATGTAAAAGTAGAGGCCCTAGGTATTTTTAAAAGTGAAGTAAAGCACGATTTTATCCAGTTCCAAAAGAAAGGCGACAATCTGGATCTAATTATTCAACAGGGAATCAATATCCATAAACTGGACAAGGGCTGCCTGATCTTTAATGTGCAGGCCGAAGAAGGCTACAAGGTACTATCGGTTGATAGCAACCGGTACGACACCAAATATTGGTTGGAGAATTTTTTGGGCGTGGCCGTTTTGGCCGATGAGAATTTTTACACCAAGAATTACCTGAAGTTTTGTCAAAACTTTGCCAAGGATGTAGTGCTGCCCGCAGAAGACAAACAACAAGAGGTGCTGTTTATGAATAAAGCGGTAAACCATTTTGCCAAGAACGATGCCTTTGAAGAAAGTACCTTCTTGAACGAGGTGATGGAAAATCCGGAACTTATCCCGGAATTCAGACATTACAAAGTGGAGAAGGGACCAAAATACAGTATTGAGGATGTCTCCAATTTTGACATTGCAAACAAGGCAGTATCCGTAGCCCGTAAGAAAATTAAAAGTGTCATTAACCTGGATACCAATATTCAGATCAAACTCGATTTTATTAATCCGGAATCTGCCGAAAAGTTTGTGGAAAAAGGCTGGGACGAGGAGCGGCAAATGTATTATTATCTGGTATATTTTAATAAGGAAGCGCCGTAGGCTGGAAGTTAGATGTTGGATGTTGGATGTTGGATGTTAGATGTTAGATGTTAGATGTTAGATGTTAGATGTTAGAAAAGTAAAAAATTCCGGATAGACCCCAAAATCCACCCGCTCCAAACAGCTAAGGTTCAAGCATTGTATCCAAAAACCCCGATCAAGACCGATAATACGGCTCATTTTTTATTGTTTACCATGAAAACTGTGTGCTTTTTACTCCAAACAAACCATTAGGACACATCAAACTTTTTTTCGATAATCTGCCGCATACTTACATCCTCATAATTGCGCAATACAAAATCAAGGGCAATGTCCAATATTTCCCCCATGGTCTTACAGTGCCTAAAATCTTTGTCCAGCACCAATTCATAGATTTGCTCCCGTAAAAGGTTTACGTTCTCGGCCAAGCTAATGGTATCTTTTTTGCAAACTTCACGCAGTTGCCTTAGTCGCTCCCCGGAACTTAAGATCCTTTTGGCCACTATGGACCGTTCCTCTATCTTATATTGATCCACGGAATTCGGTTGCAATTTTTTCCCTACCATACCCACCATAATATTGTTCTCTTTAAAAAACTGGGGCCTATAAACGTTAAGTTTTCCCTCAAAACTCTGTTGATCAAAGTCTATGGCCCTGATTTTATACACCACATGATCAAAGTCATGAACCGGCATAATAACATAATTATAAGAACGCATATCGCCCAAAAGTCGAATGAGGCAACGTTCATTGAATTTCACAAATTCCTTCGCCAATTGGGCTTTTTCCGACTCGGAGCAAATTGGCAACATGTCTTTGATAAAGACATCTCCGGGAATACCGGCAATGTGTTCTTCTATCAAAGTGTCCTCATGTACGAGAAAATTAAGATTGTAGGGGGAGAGCATATGTTCCAGTTCCAACCCATAAATACGGGAGGCATCCGTTTTTTTTACATAGAAATACGTAAAATTATCATTTAGGATATTCCGCACCTTGATGCGGAAGGGCTTGGAGTTCCCAAAAGTGCAAAAATCCACCGCATCCACATTTAGGTATTGAAAAATATGATCGCTCCCATCCGAATGTAAAATGGAATATACCTTTTTAAGGCTTTCGTCTATTTCCTTTCGGTCCGCATCGGAATAATAGACCCGTACCCATAGCGTATCCTCCCCGTCATCATCATATACGGCCACCGATCCTGCGAAACGCAACAGGTCTTCATAAAAAATGGGGATTTTTATCTTGCGCTTGTACGCTTCCAAATAGGTGCTCAATGCCGGACTTACGGGATAGGCCGGCTTTTTTTTGGACATTAGGCGTTCTTCTTTCATAAACCTCATTTTGTAGGGTGTTACTAAGGTACGGGAACTACACCATAAAAACAGATGAACGGTTTAAATACTGCCCTTTTAATAGTCTTTATGCACGGAGAAATCCCAAATCAAATCCCGTATACCCAGCTTGCGAATTTTTTGTTACAAAAGGCCAAAGCCAAAAAAAGAGAGCAATGATATTATCATACATCTTAAAAACCAAACCCTTTAACACTGTAGTTATATATGTTTTTTGTAGAATTAATATTTGTATAAATATAAGTTTTAACACTACAAAATTGAAGTATTTTACCTACTAAATAATGATGTTCGCAACAAGCTTTTGGTTTCCAGTCTCCCCGCTACCTATTTTTAACCTATCAACCTTAGTACCAGTAAAGTGTTCCCGAAAAAAGGAAGACATTCTGCGTAGTATCCTATACCTATATACGTTTTATGAAACTCCCCTTCTACCGCGGACATTTCCAAAGCACTAACATGCAATGTAACCTTTTTACCCATGGTCTACGAGGTCAAAAACAGTTTTTCCCAATATTGTGCATCATGCTATTGGGTGTAGGTACGGCCTTGGCCCAGACCACCTACTCTCCAGATTCCCGCATCTATAATTTTATAGGTTTTCCCGGAGGTACCGATTTTAATACAGTATTTTCCGATTTGACCACGGATCATACGGGCACGGCATGGGGGTTTAGAAACGATACAAGAGGATATCGAAAAACAGCAGGAACCGGGGGAACCGTTAACATTACCTCATCGGAACTCTTTAAAACCGTTAGTAGCTTTTCCGCAACTGCTTGGCAGTATGGAACAAACGGTTCCGTAGGTCTCAGGTTGTTTATCTCTACGGACGGTATCACTTTTACACAAGTGGCCAATGCGGGAAAAGGAAATGGTGGCAGTTTTTCAGCTTCTACAGGGCCTATTTTAGATCCTGACATAAGATTCATACGCGTACAAGTGCTCGATAATGCGGGTGTCTCTTACCCCGGTCTCCATGAAGTGGTCATAAACTTCGCGGATGAAAACCCTGGGGGCGAAAGCACCGACTTGGCCCTTTGGCTCCGGGCGGACGAGGGCACCAATACTACGGTGAACGGGGATGCCGTTACCTTTTGGGCCGATCAGTCCGGCATGGCTTTACATGCCTCACAAGAGACCGCCACGTCTCCTACCCTTAATACGACAGCCCTCCATAATTTTAATCCTACTATTAGTTTTCACAATAACCTATTGCGGTTGGTCACAGATCCTGCCAACAATAATATAGGTAGGGGCGATGTAAACTATAATTTAAGGGTGGTACTGGCTCCCGATCCTCAAGGAACAACGTGGTCCGGGGTCAATCAACGAAATTGGTCCGGACATCCATCAATAAGTGGTGTTTCTAGCGGTATGCGTAACGCGATTTCCGGAAACCATAGAACGTTGTACAATAATTGGATAAACCGGGGCACGGTAAATAGCGGCCCAAACAGTTTCCGTATAGACGAGCCTAATATCTTTGGTTGGGTATACGATGCGGATACCGATCAATTTAGTTTTGATATAAATGGCAACAAGATATCCCTTCACACCGTCGGGGATAAAGGCAATGGTGTCCTTACCTTCATTGGTGGATTCAGGTCAAACGCGGCAATTATTGCGGATTTTGCCGAAGTAGTGGTTTATAATGCCGCGGATTTTGCCACCTTACGCCAGGTGGATAGCTATTTGGCCCTAAAATATGGCATTACCCTGGACCAGAGCGTAACAGGAGACTATGTGGCCAGCGACGGGAGTACCCTTATATGGGACCAGTCCTTTGCCGATAGTGGGTTTAACAACGATATTTTTGGGATAGGCCGGGACAATGGTTCCAACCTGCACCAAAGGGCGTCCCGATCGGGCAATCCCGATGCTGTTATTACGCTAGCTACGAGCAATGACTTTGCAAGCCTTTCTTCTGATAACTCCCGGACTGATCTCTCAAACCTTAACTTTCTCACAGTTGCCAATAATGACGGTACCGCCACTTGGGAAATGGGAGCAAATCCAAATGCACCCAACGGGTTTCGAGTGATAGACCGCGAATGGCAGGTACAGAAAACGAGCGGGGTAAACCCCATACATCTTCAGTTTGATATGGAGAATACCAGCTTTGATATCCCGGCCACCCAGAACGGTACCACTTACTACATTGTAACCGATCCCAACGGCGATGGCAACTATACCGATGGTGTGCAACAAAGATTAACCCACACCGGAGACAATTTATGGAGCACTTCGTTGAATCTTACGCATGGCAGCAAGTTTACCCTGGCAATGCCCATACCCAAAATTATTACGAATAGAAGGATTACCTATAGAGTAAGGAATTAAGTTAAATTGTCAACTAAAAAATCAGATTCAAATCGATCGATGTTGGATGCCCTATGCCCTATGCCCTATGCCCTATGCCCTATGCTATGAAATTCTGAATTCTTTGCATAAACACAAATACCACGTACAGAGAAAATCCCAAATCCCATACCCTGGACCGGCAACACCGAACGCGCCATACGTATCTGATAAAATTCCCAGTTCATTGTAACAATTTTAGGGATCCATCGTCAAGTAGGTATATTTTACCAACACCACCGGAACCTTGGAAAAAATACTTACCGTAAACAACCTTACCAAAAAGTTTGGCCCACTGACCGCTGTAAAAGACCTTTCCTTTACCATTGAAAAAGGCAATGTATATGGCATTCTGGGGCCTAACGGAAGTGGTAAGAGTACCACGCTGGGCGTTGTTCTTAATGTTGTAAACCGTAGCGCCGGGGATTTTTTTTGGTTCGATGGTACTATTTCTACCCATCAAGCCCTTAAAAAAGTAGGAGCCATTATTGAGCGTCCCAATTTTTACCCTTATATGACCGCGGTGCAAAACCTAAAATTGGTATGCAAGATCAAGGAGGTTTCGGAAACCAAAATCGAGGAGAAATTAAAACTCGTAGGGCTACTGGAACGTAAAAACAGTAAGTTCAGGACGTATTCCCTTGGTATGAAACAACGCTTGGCCATTGCCTCGGCCCTCTTGAACGACCCGGAAATATTGATATTGGACGAACCTACCAACGGCCTGGATCCCCAAGGTATCCATCAGATACGGGAAATCATCAAAAAAATCGCCTCGGAAGGTACCACCATTTTATTGGCCTCCCACTTATTGGACGAGGTAGAAAAAGTGTGTAGCCATGTCGTAATCCTCAGAAAGGGAGAAAAACTGTACTCCGGGCGCGTGGACGGCCTATTGGCCAGCTACGGCTTTTTTGAACTTAAGGCCGATGATATGGTCACCCTAAAAACCATTTTGGAAGAAGATCCTGGTTTTGGGCAACTCAAAATGGAAAACGGGCAGCTTACCGCCTTTTTGACCAAAGAAATGAATGCGGAACAACTAAACCGCGCTCTTTTTGATCAAGGCGTTGTACTCTCCCATTTGGTAAAGCGAAAGGAAAGCCTGGAAGAACAGTTTTTAACCTTGACCAAGAACCAAAGCAATTAAAGGCTATGGTACGATTGTTACAGATAGAATTTATTAAGCTCTGGAACAATAGGGCCAGTAGGGTACTTATCGTCTCTTATTTTGCATTATTGACCTCTATAGCATTGGTCGCGGCCATTAAATTCGATATTGGCCCGGTACAGTTCCACTTGGCGGATCAAGGTATTTTCAACTTTCCCTATATCTGGCATTTCAATACTTTTATCACTGCCTTGTTTAAACTGTTCCTCGCCATAGTCATCGTTTCCATGATGGCCAACGAATACAGCAACAAGACCATAAAACAAAACTTGATCGACGGGCTGTCCAAAAAGGAGTTTATACTCTCCAAGTTCCTTACCGTGGTGTCCTTTGCCCTGATCTCCACGGTCTTTGTTTTTGTGGTATCCCTGATTTTGGGGCTTATCTATTCCGACTACAACGAGCTAGCGATTATTTTCTCCGACTTGGAATATGTGCTGGCCTTTTTTGTAAAACTGGTGGGCTTCTTTAGCTTTTGCCTCTTCCTGGGCATCTTTGTAAAACGATCGGCTTTTGCATTAGGGTTTCTAATCCTATGGTTGATACTGGAACAGTTGATCTTTGGCCTTTTGGGATGGAAATTGGTTTCATGGGATACGGCAAGGACTATCAAAAGCTGGTTCCCCCTGCAATCCATGTCGCATTTGATAGAAGAGCCCTTTAGTCGCTTGTCCGCGGTGCAGAATCTGGGCAAACAGATCGGGGAGGACTTTAGTTTTGATTACCATGTACATTGGTACGAAATCCTGATCGTACTCGGCTGGACCGCCATTTTTGTGTATTTGTCCTATGCATTATTAAAAAAGCGGGATTTATAGTACCTT
The DNA here is from genome assembly GCA_039819225.1 of Bacteroidota bacterium. GTDB lineage: Bacteria > Bacteroidota > Bacteroidia > Flavobacteriales > Flavobacteriaceae > Ulvibacterium. The sequence goes on from JBCBSN010000088.1 coordinate 12,644, forward strand.
ATGCGTTCTTGGAACGCTAAATGAAAAAGAACACCCTTTTGCCGCTATTGCTGCTTCTCATAGGTATGGCCTATGGACAAGAAGAGACCGCCCAATGGTATTTTGGCATCAATGCAGGACTTCAGTTTAATAATGACGGAAGTGTTACCGCCCTTACGGATGGTAAATTGCGAACGGAGGAAGGCTGTGCAAGTATTGCCGATGAAAATGGAAACCTCCTTTTTTATACGGACGGCATAACCGTATATAATGGTGACCATGATGTTATGGCCAATGGTACAGGACTGTATGGAGACCCCTCCAGTACGCAGTCCGCCATTATTGTCCCAGGGCCAAAGTCGGATTCCATCTTCTATGTGTTTACCGTGGATACCTCCATCCAGGAGGGCGATCCGGACAATGGTTTTAACTACTCCATAATCGATATATCCCAAAATGGAGGAAAAGGCGCCGTAATCCGGAAAAACATCAATTTGCTTCCCGATTGCTCCGAAAAGCTGGCGGCGGTGGGAAAAAACTGTGCAGAAGAATCCTTTTGGGTGGTAACCTTGGCCACAAGTAATGGCAACGAAGGTGCCGCCAATACCTTCCACGCCTTCGGCGTAAGCGAACAAGGAGTGGACGAAACATCGGTCAAAAGTAGTTTTACAAAACAGTTCCTGGACCCAAGGGGTTATTTAAAATTTTCCTCGGACGGGAGGAAATTGGCCAGTGCCAATGAGTTGGACGGTCTCTTTCTATATGATTTTGATTCGGAAAACGGCAGGGTATCCAATCCCAGGGAAATTGCCATTTCCGCCCCAAATAAAAATCCATATGGCCTGGAGTTCTCGCCAAACAACAGATATCTGTATGTACATGCGCATCTAGGGGGACCTCCGCTAGGCGACTTTCACAGGTCCAACCTGTTACAATACGATCTGGACAACGAAAATATCAACGCCTCGGAAACAGTGCTGCATCAGGGCAATAATTATAGGGGAGCGCTACAATTAGGGGCAAATGGTAGAATCTATCTCACAATCACGGAAAATTACGTTCGGGGAACCTCGTATTTGGGGGTAATCCATAATCCCGATCGGGGCGGGACCGCCTCGGCCTATGAACATAAGGCCATTTTCTTGGGAGGTGGACTTGCTATGCAGGGACTTCCCCCATTTTTGCAATCCTTTTTTTCCAGGACGGGGCTCTTGGCAAATAGCGATGGCTCCAGTAGTAATGCGGGCACTATATGTCTGGGGGACGATCTGGTATTGGAAACAGATCCCCTTAACGGTGCTTCTTACCATTGGACGTACAATGGAATCCCATTTGATAATCCTACGGGGCATTCCCTGGAAATTGAAAATGTGGATGAGAGCAATGCAGGCCAATACCGTGTGGTAATCACTCCTCCAGATGCCGTGGATTGCGAAATCATTGGCGAGGCCAATATTCAAATTAATAGACCTCCTTTGGCAAACAGGGCCGTCTTGGAGCAATGTGATGTTGATGAAAATGGAGAGGATGGATATACACTATTCAATTTGAACCAAATAAGTGCCGAACTTAGTGAGGATTCCGAAAATAGGGTGACCTTTTACGAAACCTTGACGGATCTGGCCGACGAAAATCCAATTTTAGAACCAGGGCGCTTCCGTAACACCGTCTCCAGGGAACAGACCTTACATGTGGTCATTACCGATATTTTTGGATGTACCAACGAAACGGAGCTTCTTTTACAGGTAAATGCGTCCCCAGGGGAATTGGTTACCAGTGAAGTGCTATATGCCTGTGGTACAGGGGATGGGGAAGCTTTGAAAGGTAGCTTTGATCTGGAAACCTTTGTCAATGAAACCTATACGGGTTATGGGACGGGCCTTTACGGGAACAAGGAGGACGCCCTTTTGGAAACAAACCCAATAAGCCAAAGCAATGCTTATATCTCCGAAACTAACACCCTTTTTGTTCGTTTGGAGACCATGAACCAATGTTTGGGCATTGAAAAATTGCAACTGGTGGTAAGCCCTACCCCTGTTGCCGTTATTGAATCCGAATATAAGGTATGTACCAATTCCCCGGATTTGCTCCTTGCCGCTGAGGCAGGTTTCGACACCTATGGATGGTTCCGCACCGAAAATGGAAGTGAGACCCAGTTATCCGCGGAAAGGACCTTACCAGTGCTACTACCGGGAAACTACCGCCTGGAAGTGGGAAGGAATTATGCCGATGGCGAAGTCCTTTGTACCGGCAGTGCGACCTTTAGGGTCATCCCCTCCAATAGTGCCACAATTGTGGATATTCCGGCCACTGATCTTCTGGAAAATAACAGGGTAGAAATAATGGTAACCGGCGATGGGGATTACGAGTACTCCCTAGGATCGCCCGATGGGCCATTTCAGGACACCCCAATATTTGAAAACGTTTCACCAGGACTTCTTACGGTATACGTTCGCGATAGGAATGGATGCGGTATTGCCCAGGATGAGGTTTCCGTAATAGGTTTTCCCAGATACTTTACGCCCAATGGGGACGGAATCAATGAATCCTGGAACCTTATCGGGGTTTCTCGGGGAAGATCGGTCATAGTATCCATTTTTGATCGTTATGGCACCTTGCTCCACGAGTTGGATGCCACCGATGAAAACGGATGGAACGGTACTTTTAACGGTAGGCTACTGCCCGCTTCGGATTACTGGTTTAAGATCCAATTGGAAGGAGGCCGTACGCACAAAGGGCATTTTTCTTTAAAACGATAGGTGCTTAGAGCGGTACTTCTTTGTATTTTTATTCCTTGAAGTGCGCACATACTTTCTTGGACATACCCTATTGAGAATAATTAAAATAGATGTATATTAAAAGTAAAGCCGTCCCACATAAGCTTTATTTTAAGAGACTGTTTTGAAATATGTCATTTGTTTTTTTGAGCCCCTTTTTGGGCCTAGCTTTGTTAATCCCGATAGCTATCGGGACGGCCGTAGCCCTGCTATGCCCATCCAATGCTTCATCTCGCCCATAGCTTGTGCTATGTCTTGCCTTGTTACGCATCAAAAATGCCCTAATAGGAAATTCCAATCGCATATTTCAAAACAGTCTCTAAGTTTATCCCCAAATTTTAGATAGATGAAACCCTCATAGAGGGATTTTTAAGGCAAGGTAAATACATCAACAAAAGGAAATGTTTAAAAATCAATTTG
>JBCBSN010000089.1:0-15760 GCA_039819225.1 Bacteroidota bacterium
AAAGCAATGCCCTGGTAAAAAGATCATTGAATCTGGTCCTAAAGGGCTTTGTAAATCCATGGAAATGTCAATCCAAAAATTGCGATCAGGTTAAGCAAGAACCCTAGCGTATATTTTTCAAAACTATAGGCGCCATTGGGTCGCTCGAACAAATGATACTTTATGGAGATAAAATCGTTTTCATAGAGCCATAGAAAATGAGGGATATAACAAACAAGGGACACTATAACGGCTACCCAGGCGTATTTATTTCCCAATAGACTTAGATTGGAAAGAAGCACGAAAAGAATCACCAAAACCGCGTGATATTTGCTGTACATCAAAGCCGCCATGGCCAGTCCCATTAGAATGCCCCAAGCATAGGAAGGGTTTTGGAGAAATTTTTGGTAAGACCATAGGAAAAAGGCCGTAAAGAACAACAGTGGCGTATCCGGCAAAGTAAAAAAGCCGTAGGCGTTCATAAGGGTCATGGAAAATACGAGAATGAAGAAGTGCGGGATATACCGCTTTTTTTCAGTATTACGTACCATAAGCCATATCAGTACCAGGATTCCTACGGAAAGCAGACAACCTACAAAGCGCACTCCTAGTTCCCTATCAAAGAAAAGGCTACCGATCTTTACCATGAGGGCCACCATGGGGGGATGATCAAAATACCCCCAGGCCATGTTCTGGGCGTAGTACCAATAATAGGCCTCATCAAAAATAAGCGGGGTAAAATACGCCTGTATCAGGTTAAGAAGGAGAATCAGGCCCAATAGGGACAGGAATGGTTTCGGGAGCTTTGATAGCATAAAGGATACCGATTTTTCCCAAAATTACAAATTCTGGCCGGGCAGGCCCTAGGAAAAGACCAAATCGGAGGCAGACCATTTCCCGACTATTGGGAAAACCCTATTTTTGTCGAAATCTAAAATCACCATGTCCGAAAGTCTGGTCATTATTCCCACTTATAACGAAATTGAGAACGTCGCTGCCATTATAAAGGCCGTTTTTGAGCTTGACCATGATTTTCATATCCTGATCGTAGATGACAATTCCCCGGACGGTACGGCCCAGGCCGTACAGGAAATACAAAAGGATTTTTTGGAAAGATTATTCCTGGAGGTACGAAAGGAGAAATCCGGTCTGGGCACCGCTTATATTCATGGATTTAAGTGGGCCATTGCCAAAAAATACGAGTATATCTTTGAGATGGATGCCGATTTTTCCCATAATCCCAGGGATCTTCTTCGACTGTTCCGAGCAGCTAAAAATGGAGCAGATGTGGTGGTGGGCTCTCGCTATAAAAAAGGGGTGAATGTAGTGAATTGGCCTCTGTATCGGGTTCTTTTGTCCTATGGGGCCTCGGTTTACGTAAAAATGATTACCGGCATGCGGGTGCAGGATCCCACGGCCGGTTTTGTGTGTTATCGCAGGCATGTCCTGGAAAACATAAAGTTGGATTCGGTACGTTTTATCGGTTACGCATTCCAAATAGAAATGAAGTTCAGGGCCTATCTAAAGGGGTATACCATAGTGGAGGTATCCATTATCTTCCGAGATCGCGAAAAGGGGAAATCCAAAATGAGTTCCTCCATTGTTGGCGAGGCCGTTTTTGGGGTTTTTATGATGAAATTGCGTAGCCTTTTCCTAAGAAACAGGTTTTAAGATGGACAGATATTTGATTAAAAATGCACGACTCGTCAATGAAAACAGGATTTTCGAAAGTGATGTTCTGATCGGAGAAGGGATTCTATTAAAGATCGATTCCGATATTTCGGATTCCCGGGCAAAGGTGGTGGACGCAAAGGGGCATTATCTCCTGCCCGGAATCATAGACGATCAGGTGCATTTCAGGGAACCGGGATTGACCCATAAAGGGGATATTGCCAGTGAGAGCCGTGCGGCCTTGGCTGGTGGTATTACTTCCTTTATGGAACAGCCCAATACCAACCCCCAGACCGTTACCATTGAAAGATTGGAGGAAAAATTCCAGATGGCGGCACGTTCTTCCTATGCCAATTATTCTTTTCCCCTTGGGGGCACCAATGATAATCTGGAGGAAATAAAACGCTTGGATAAGAACGCTTGTTCGGGAATAAAACTTTTTTTAGGCTCCTCCACTGGGAATATGTTGGTGGATAACGAAGCCGTTCTGGAAAAGATTTTTGAGAATACGGAAATGGTGATCTGCACCCATTGCGAAGACGAAGGGACCATTAGGGACAACTTGGCAAAGTACAAAGGAAAGTATGGGGAGGATATTCCCATAGCCTCACATCCGCTTATCCGCAGCGAGGAGGCTTGTTATCTTTCTTCTTCCAAAGCAATCTCATTGGCCAAAAGTACAGGTGCCCGATTGCATGTTTTTCATTTGTCCACTGGAAAGGAAACCCATTTGTTCCAAAATGATATTCCGCTGAGTGAGAAAAAAATTACCGCCGAAGTCTGTATTCATCACCTTTGGTTCTCGGATGCCGATTATGCCGTTAAAGGGGCTCTGATCAAATGGAACCCTGCCGTGAAGACCGCCCAGGACCGGGGCCAACTGTGGGATGCCCTGTTGGACGACCGCATCGATGTTATTGCCACGGATCACGCTCCCCATCTGCTTAGTGAAAAGGACAATATCTACACTAAGGCTCCCTCGGGGGGTCCCTTAGTGCAACATGCCCTGCCCGCAATTTTGGACAAGTATCATGAAGGTGTCCTCTCCCTGGAAAAAATAGTGGAAAAAATGTGCCATAACCCTGCCATACTTTTTGAAATTAAACAAAGAGGGTATATCAGGGAGGGCTATTTTGCAGATTTAGTGATGGTAGACCTTGATAATCCTTGGAGGGTAAACAAAGATAACATTGCCTATAAATGCGGTTGGTCCCCTTTTGAAGGCCATACCTTTACCTCAAAAATATCCCATACCTTTGTCAATGGACATTTGGCCTATGAAAATGGTTTGTTTTCAGAAAAACGCAATGCCCAAAGGCTCAAATTTGATCGTTAGTAGTATGCGTTTGTTTATCCTTATCCTATTGCTTTTTTGTATTTCTTGCGGGGAAAAACTCATGGAAAAACCAGAGGATTTGATTCCCAAAGAAAAAATGGTGGATGTCCTTATGGATATGGCCCTAATGAATGCGGCCAAGAGCACCAATATTTCGGTCTTAAAGGAGCACCATATTGATCCGACCGGCTATGTATTTAAAAAGCATGGGATAGACAGCACTACTTTTGTAGAGAGTGATCTGTACTATGCTTCCCTCCCCGCGGAATATGAAGCCATTTATGAGGAAATAGGGGAAAGGCTAGAAAAAGAAAAGAAAAAATGGGAGGAGGCCAAAAAAGTGAGCGATAGTATACAGGCCTCAGAGGCTAGTGACCTTAGTGCCACAAAAAAAGTAAAAACAAAAAAATCCAAGGATTCACCTCCCTGATCCAGATGAATCGGTCTTTAAACAAGTGCTTAAGGGGCCTTAGTATTCTATTGCCAGATCATTGGTCCTTACCTTTTTCAGTTTGCGTTCCAATGCAAGCTTAAATTCAGCGACTATAGGGGCATAATCTGGATCAAGGGCCAAATTGACAAACTGTTTTGGATCTTCTTCCATATTAAAAAGCTCTATTCCGGAAGCTGCGTCCTCGTCGTACTGGATGTAGGCCCATTTTTGTGTGCGAAGCAAAAAGGTCTTTCCATTTTGGCTTACCGAGAAAGCCATATCCCTTACCCTATGTTGGGGGTCTTCCAGGGTTTTTACCAAGCTTTTGCCTTGAAGGTGCCCAGAGGTTTGTAGCCCCGCTAGCTCCGCAACAGTAGGGTATAGGTCTATCAATTCTGTAAAGGAATCACAGACTGATGGATCTTTGCCGGGAACTTTGATAATTAAGGGGACCCGTGCCGATTCTTCATGCAGACTTACCTTCATCCAAAATTGATGCTCGCCCAAGTGGAATCCATGATCGGAGGTGAATATGACGATCGTGTTATCTGCAAGGCCCTCCTCGTTCAATGTTTTCAGCACTTTTCCCAATTGGGCGTCCATGTAGGATACGGAGGAATAATAGGCCGCTATCGCTTTCCGTTCCTGTTCCGGGGTCATTTTGTGCTTTACGCTATTCACATAATTAATGCCCCGTTCCGGGATATCCTCCCAATCCCCTGGTACTTGTTGGGGCATTATGGTCTTTTTATGTGGATAGGGGTCAAAATATGCCCGAGGGGCCACAAAAGGAACATGGGGGCGCACAAAACCCACGGCGATAAAAAAAGGGGAGTCCTTATGCTTGCGGATCAACTGGATTGCTTTGTCGGCGGTCTTTCCATCGGAATGTATACCATCGCCTCCGCTGGCCTTTACAATGGTCATTACGTTGCCTCCCGCCCTTGGTAGGGAACCATCCGGATTTCCCTGTACCAATTCGGCTTCGCCATCGGCTTTCCATTCCGGACCAGGGCTGTTGAAACGCTCGGTCCAAGAGGCTTCATCATCCTGTCCATTGGAACCCAGTTCTATATCTATGGGAACTCCCATATGAAATATTTTACTGACCCGGGCCGTGTAGTAGCCATTGTCCTTGAACAATTGTGGCCATGTTTTTCTATCCGGACCAATATTCTCGCGCCCACTTACATAACCATATGTGGTGGTGGCACTAGGATAATACCCGGACATCATTGAGGCACGGGATGGACCGCATACCGGGAATTGGCAGTATGCTTTGGTGTACAGGGTACCCTCCGAGGCCAATTTGTCTATGTTGGGCGTTTGGCAAGCATCGTTTTCATAGGAAGAAACGGCCGTTGCGGTCAGATCATCAGCGATAATGAAGAGAACATTGGGCCTGTTCCGTTGTTGTGCACATCCAATTGAAAGAATCAGGATCATCAAGGTAAAGGTTAATCCAAGGTGGCCGCGGCACAGATTTTTTCTCATATCCTCGGTTGATTTATATTTTAGGGCTAGTGCTGTGTCAAGTTTATACTGCCGCATATATGATGCGTCTTTTGCGCCATGCCATCGTTAAAAAATAATTCCGTAGCTACGGCGATGCAATGATTTTTAGCCTTGCCCTGGCACAAAATACCACCTATAACCTATACGACACTTTAAACTTGACATAGCACTAGTACAAAATAATTAAAATGGTACTAAGACTCTTCCTTGAAACGGGCACAACTTAATTGCAAGACTTTCGAAAGAGGTTCAAATTCAAACTCCGTACCTAAGGCTTCCCTTAATTTTTTGTTGCCGTACCATTGCCTATTTTCCATGGAATGGATGGTGCGCCCCGTAATACGTCTTTCCTTTCGGGAAAAAAGACCGCGGATCCAATCGAATACCCTAAGCAATTGCAAATGCCCTTTTTTTAGAGGCCTGCTTGGCTTTGGCCTGCCTAGAGCGGGTGCCATTATTTCCAGAACTTCCTTGTAGGACAGGTTCTCGGCCACTACGATAAAACGCTCGTTCTTGATCGGGGAATCCATAAGATACAATATACTTTTTACAACATCCCCTACCGATACAAAGCCGGTACCCCCAGGGGGATAATATCTGTATCCTTTATTGGCCGTAGTAAACAGCCTACCACTTCCACCGCCCCAAAACCCGGGTCCAACAATAACCCCCGGATTTACGATTACCACGGGAAGACCTTCTTGCGAGCCCCGCCATACCTGTAGCTCCGCCTCATACTTGGTCTGGGCGTATACATTGGCATCCAAGTCCGGGGCTTCATTTTCTTCCGTTGCCCAGTGGTCCCCACTTCTGTCCAAGGTGCCTATGGTGCTTACATAGCAGAGCTTTTGGATACCCTTGTCCAAGCATAGGTTCACCATATTGGCGGTACCTTCCACATTGGTTTTGCGTAGACTTTTGTAATCTCCCGGATCAAAGGATATCAGTGCGGCGGTATGGTATACCTGGGTGACACCATAAAAGGCCGTTTCCAAAGCGGGAATATCCGTTAGATCGGCCTGGACCCATTGGATTGTATTAAAGAGTTCCTCGGGATGCACGGAATAGTAACCAAAGACTTTTTTGACTCGGGCAAGATTGCTTTTGGGTCGGTGAATGGCCCGTACGGTTTCCCCATTTTTCAGTAACTGGAACAGCAAATGTGCTCCTACCAATCCCGTTCCCCCGCTTACCAAGATCATGGCCTAAAGTTACATATTTGAGGTGGGTTAATGTGAAAATTTGAAAATGGATCGATTTGGAAATACGAGTTTGTAGTTCATAGTTTATGAGCTTATGATAATAGTTGCGGGTTACGGGTTACGGGTTTTGGGTTAATTCATCATCCAGTATCCACCATCATGCAGTTATCTTCGGTCATCTGTCTTCCGTCCTCTGTCTCCGGTCTTCCGTCCTCCGTCATTTGGAATTTGATATTTGGAATTTGTGTTTTGAACGTTTGTTTCCTTCTATCTTTGTAGCCAACCTAAAACCGAACATCATGACTTCAAATTTTGTGGAGGAATTAAAGTGGCGCGGAATGCTGCACGATGTAATGCCCGGAACCGAGGAGCACTTGCTCCAGGGGATGCAAAATGCCTATGTAGGGATAGATCCCACTGCAGATTCCCTACATATAGGGCATTTGGTCACCGTAATGATGCTGAAGCATTTTCAACTGGCCGGCCACAAACCCTTTGCACTTTTGGGCGGGGCCACAGGAATGATCGGTGATCCCTCCGGCAAATCCGCGGAGCGCAATTTATTGGATGAGGCCACACTACGATTGTACCAGGAAGCCCTAAGGGCGCAGCTGTCCCGTTTTTTGGATTTTGAGAGCGATGCGGAAAACGCAGCGGTACTTGTGAACAACTATGATTGGATGAAAGGCTTTTCATTCTTGGATTTTATCCGGGATGTGGGCAAGCATATTACGGTGAACTACATGATGGCGAAGGACTCCGTGAAAAAGCGACTTTCCCCTGAGGCGAAGGAAGGCATGTCCTTTACGGAGTTTACTTATCAATTGGTACAGGGTTGCGACTTTCTACACCTGTACCAAAACCATAACTGTACCCTGCAAATGGGCGGGAGTGACCAATGGGGCAATATCACCACGGGAACGGAACTTATCCGAAGGATTGCCGGTGGTAAGGGTTACGCGCTAACCTGTCCGTTGATTACCAAGGCGGACGGTACAAAGTTCGGGAAGACAGAGGGCGGCAACATCTGGTTGGATCCCCACAGAACATCACCCTATAAGTTCTACCAGTATTGGTTGAATACCTCGGACGACGATGCCGAAAAATACATTAAGATATTTACCTTCCTATCCCGAGAAGAAGTGGAAAGTTTGGTCCAGGAACACGGTAAGGCCCCACATACAAGGGTGCTTCAAAAACGTTTGGCACGGGAGGTGACCCTTATGGTACATTCCCAGGATGATTTGGATAATGCCCTTAGGGCTAGTGACCTTCTCTTTGGAAAATCTACCTCGGAGGATTTGAAGCGTTTGGATGAAAAAACGTTTTTGGACGTCTTTGAAGGGGTTCCCCAAAGCGTTTTATCCAGAAGCGATATTGATAAGGGTGTGGATATGATCGGGGCCCTTTCTGCAAAGACCGGTTTTTTGGGATCTAATAGCGAGGCCCGAAGGGAGCTTAAACAGCATTCCATTTCCGTGAACCGGGAAAAAGTGGGAGAGGCATATCAAATTACCCCAGAGGATTTGATCAACAACAGATTTGTACTCCTGCAAAAGGGCCGGAAAAACTATTTTCTGTTGGTGGTGGAATAGCGTTTAAGACGGCTTCTTTGTATACTGAGGATGTTTGGTAAAACAGGAATGACCATTTGTCAAGAAATCGTATTTTGAGTTTGTAGCTGTTCCATATGCCCATAAACTCTCAAAAAAGTGTTCTTCACTCTCTGGGAGACGGCAAAATACGGAATCCAGATAAGGGCCCCAATAAAACTTCTTCCAATATCCTTGTAGGTGGCTTGCGTTTCTATGGTTCCCATTTGATCCGGCATCAATTGTTCCACTAAGAACAGGTCCAGCAGCGGCACTACAAAGGACAAAGCGTAGTAAAGGGTAATGAGCCTGGGCAGGCTTGTTCTTTTTTTGAAAAAAAGGATGATGAGCAGAATGTTGAATATTAGAAATAAATAGTTATAGCATTGTTCCGCTGTGTAGAGCATGAGCAGAGCGGTAGATTGTCCTGATTCTGTATTGTAAAATGCGGACCACATGGTATGATTAAATGTATCCTGGTCAAAAATCTGCACCAAGAGTAGTATTGGGGAAAGGACCAAACCAATTGCCGGAAGTACGAGCCACCCTCCTATTGCCTGCTCGGGACCGTTTCCACTGGGGTTTGGATTGTATTCCTTATAGATTTTTAAGGCGAAGAATATTCCGGATGCCAAAGACACCATAAAAAGTACAATAGAGATCCAACTTAGCTTAAAATCGGACATTGCAGGGTCATGCGTAAGATAAAAGGATAGATCATTTTGTATTTCATCATTTTTTTCTTGGAAACTGGCCACTTCATTGGCCAAAAGTACTTCCTTGCTCAGATCATAGGTGAAGGCTATGTTGATGCGTGAGCCGTATCCTTTAATTGTATTTGTATATTTAAAGCCATCTCCCTTAATGGTTTTGTCCGTATTTTCCACAGGCCAATTTTCCGGAAGTTCCAAGGAGGTTTTTTGTGAAAAAGAGTACGGTTCTCCCAGATAATAGGGCATTTTACGCTGGGCGGAGCTAGGGTAGTTGAGCAAGGATTCCAATACCAAGGGATACACTTCAAAATAATCTAGCCCCTCCTCGGTAGCGGACCAGGCATTATCCAAAATATAGGATTCCTCTATGTAGACACTGTTATAGGAACTTCGAAGACCATCATTAAATCTAATCTCGCCGGCAAACTGTATATTCGGGTAGAGATTACTATAGAAGTTGAGGTATTCTTTGCGAATGGTCTCCCTAGGGGTAGTGTTGAAATAGCTTCGGATATAATTCGCTTTACTTCCGGTATACTCTGTTTCTATATCTAATGTGGCACCGCCGTTAATGGAATCTATTTTAACCACCTCGTTTATTATTATTTGGCTTTTTTGGGTTTCCGGGATGGTACGAAGCTCATTTTCATTAGGTCGTACCAAAAGCCCCACGCCGTAGCTGGGAAAAGACAGGTTCTCTAGATTTCCCCCTTGGTTGGAACTGGTGGGGTCAATGAAATAATCCTTATCCTCAAAATTAAAGTAGACAATACAATGATCAAAGATGTTATGGCTGGGTAACAGCTCCTGTATACCGTCCTGGATTTGCGTATTTACCAATACCGGAAAAGAAACTATCCCCTCGTTCTGTAAGAGGGAGGCCAACAACAAGGATTTGTCCTTGCAGTCGCCATACCTTTGCTGGTATACTTTTAAGGGCTTGTTGGGCTTATATGCTCCAATGCCCGATTCAAAACCTAAATACCGGATTTCATCCTGGACAAATCGGATCAATTGTACGATGCGCTCTTCAATGGGCTCTTCCGTTATCATCAACTCTTGTGAGATGTTCAGTTTTTCATTCGGGAAGGTATAGAGCTCCCGGGCCCAGTCCGCGACCGCACCCCAATCCTTAAAGGTAGTTATGAAGACCCTTTTTTGAATATCGTACCATGGCGGAACATTGGTGTCATACATCATATTCCGGGAAGCGTCCGTATCCCAAATGTATTCCGTAGTTTGATCCGTGGTCACTACTTTGGGAGGTGTTGCCCCTTCCAGAAGTTTGTAGTATATCTTTTTCGAGGGACTTGCAACTATCCTGTTATAGATACGATTTACGGGGGAAGTGTATTCTTGATAAAAAGTTGTCGCGTAGTTTTTCTTGTTTATGGGGTTGAAGCCCTTAATGGAATAAGCGTACTCTATAATATCCCCTTCCCGAACATCCCATAAATTTACAACTGCCGTAAGGGAACCGTCGTAAAGGGAGCGTTCCATTTGTGTTTCCCTTTGAAAGACATTAATAGTACTTTCTCCCAGCCTGTCGATTACGTTACCATCCCGTACCAATCGTATTTGATGGAAGGCCATTTTCTGATAGGTAGGGTCATAGCCTACATCAATGTCGGACATGGCCTGTATGCCTTCTGTATTCATTATTTTTATAGCGTAATGCCGGTATAACTCCTGCTCCGGAATGTTTTCCTGAAAATCCAATAGGAGATAGGCATAGCCTCCCTGGTCTTCACTTGTTTTTTGGGATTCATAAGTTATGGGGTGTACCCATTTGGGCAGTTTGGTCTTTTTTATTTTTTGGCTTTGACCCATTAGGGGAAAACCTAAAACGAATAGTAGTATAAATAGCTGGCGCATAAATGTCATGATTAACCGAAGCCCGGTTTACGGGGCCATGAATATTTCTTAATAACGCCCTAATCACAAGGATATTGGAGTTTTCCCTTAAAGCTCGGAATATATCGCCAAAATGAAAACTTATGTAGATATGCAGTAGAACCCAAGACTAGTTCAATACCATTAAATTACATCCGCGGATGTCCGAATGGTCAAAACGGCCCAATACTTCAAAGCTGCCATCGGCATACACCTTCCCCAGGTCCTGTGTGGCAATAAAGGAACAGGAATGGAGATTGGCCAAATCCATAATATTTAATCCTCCGGTCTTTCCGTTTTTTTGGGGCGATAAGGGGTCTTCGGTATCCCTCGCCATAACTTTCATCCAGGGCGGGGCCCTAAAAACACCCTTGCCCTTGGAATAGGCTTGGGAGAGGAGCTCCGTCATCCCATACTCGGAATGGATTTCTTCTACCCCAAATCCTTCCCTTAAGCTTTGGTGCAGCTCGGATCGAATCAGCTCCCTGCGCCTGCCTTTCATACCTCCTGTCTCCATTACTATGGTATTCCTTAATCTAAAACGATGTTTTTCCACCAGATCCAATAAGGCAAAGGAAACCCCTAGCAAGAGAATTCGCGTGCCTTGATTATTGAGACGAATCAAGGTTTTTGAAAGTTTGTCCAGATCGTTTAGGTAAAAACCACTATCCGGATGTCCGCTTTTTTGAATCAGATCATTTACCATGTGTACTAAAGAAGAACCTTCGCGTTCCAGGTAGGCGGGCAACAAGGCCAGTACACAATAACGGGCCACACTTCCATAAAAGTGGGCAAATGCGGTGAGGTAGCTTTGTTGGTAAAGACCAATGTCCGCCACATAATGTCGACTTGGCCGTTGGCCCGTGGTGCCGCTGCTGGTAAAGACGGTAGCTACTTTAAGGTCAGAACAAAGGATTTTCCTGGTTTTAAAGAATTCAATGGGCAAATGGGGAATATCCCTTGACGTAAGTACGTGTTTTGGTAAAATGCCCAAATGGTCGCAAAACTCCCGATAGACCTTGTTCTTGGCATATTGGAAATGAAAAGTTTCCAGGGCCAAAACTTCAAATTCGCCGGGTTGGGAAAGGGTAAAGATTTTTCGGATATCTATCATAGCGATATCGCAAAAATAGCCAAATGATCCCGTATGATGTGTAGTGCCTTAGTAAGACAGGCTTTAACGTCCGTTTCTATAAATGTTGAAGTTTCTTGCCCGTTAAAAGCCTTATTTTACCACGAGCTTTCTGGTCATGGTCTGGTTGCCCTCGCTTACCTGGAGTACATAGACCCCGGCCACTAATCTGGAAATGTTAAGGGCCTTGGAACGAATCCTGTCCGTAAGGACCACCTCCCCAAAAACATCATACACTAAAATCTCCTTGTTGCCATCCTCCTCGGTGGTAATATATACCACATCCCCAACGGCCGGGTTGGGATATAGGGTAAATGTGGCAGTTTTGGAAACTGTGGAAAAGGTAGGGTCGGTAACCTCTTGACCATAAACGGAAAATGACACCAGCATAAGGATGCCAAAGTAGATTTTTTGCATGGGTATTGATTTGGGATCAACACCTTAAAGGTATGGAAATCGCCTTTTTATGGGTTGAAAATGTTGTGAAATTCGATAAACCGTAGGTGAATAAAATGACTCATGCCGTTTACCGGATTTTTTGGTAATTCAACGATGGAATATGGTATGGCGGGAAGCCGGGAAGAATTGGAATTTACTTAACGATCAGCTTTCTGGTGGCCACCTTATCCCTTTGAAAAACACGGATAACGTAGACCCCCGCATCCAACTCGGAAAGATTCAGTTCGGAACCCAATAAAGTAGTTTGGAGTACCGGAGTGCCGAATACGTTAAAAATATGCACTTTTTTTGGGGCGTCCTCGGTGGTTTTGATATATACCTTGCCATGGGTCACAGGATTGGGATAAAGATCAAAACCATCTATATCCGTGCCGGTCCTGGAACTCTGGGCATGACCTGCGGCAATACAAAGGAAGAAAAGGACGAGGTAAAGTTGCTTCATAAAAATGGTTAGGCAAATAGTGTACCACAAATATAGGAATTCATGTACACGATGGGTGTTTCATCGCATTAATCGCACCGTTTTTTCGATGAATTGCAGGAATTATAAGAATTATGTCCAACGGATTTTCAAAAATGGCATTAGATCTCTAGGAATTTGGGAGAAGCAATCTACATGCATAATGCCAATGTTTGTTCCATCCAATTTTTGAAGTATATTTCAAAATAGGCATTCCATAGAAAACCCCGGACAAGAAATAAATCTTATCCGAGGTTCCTTAATTCTTCGTTTTCTACCACTGCTGCAGAAAACGGGATGTTATACGCTTAGTTGATCCAAGCAAAGTCGTCTTCCACAGTAGTTGAAGAGGTATAAGTAGCAGCACCATCAGCAGCAGCACCGTCAATTACCAGCTCAGCAGCGGTAGATGAACCGGCAAATTCAAATAAAGTACTAAAACCAGTAGCAGAGAATCCGTTTATAGTAGCTGTAGAAGCAGCCTTCATTTGGATACCTAAAGTTTCACCAGCAGTAGTGGTATTAATGGTTAAGTTGTTCAGCGTTGGGTTACTAGCAGTACCATCGGCCTCAACAGCAGTAGAAAATTCTACACTATTAGTCACATAAGCACTATCTAAAGTACCATTCCAACCTTCGGTCCAATCGATAGCGTCATCTTCTATATTTTCTGCATAGAAGTTAGTAACGCTTACAGTACCACCAAAGAACTCAATACCATCATCAGCACCGGCAATTACGGCAACATTGCTTATAGAGGTACCGGTACCAACAGCGTACAACGATAATCCGTTAAACTGGGAATCCGCATTAATTTGAGCACCCGTATTACGTAAGATCAAGTAATCTATGCTTCCAGAGTTGTCAGCATTATCAGTACCGCCATAAACAAGACCACCAACTTCCGCAGTTACATTGGTACCGGCAACAGTTGTAGCATTACCACATAGTAGTAAACCACCCCATGAGCCACCATCTACCGAGCGCATTTCTACGGGGTTACCCATAGTTCCTTGAATATCTATAGCAGCACCTTGTAATACAGCCAAATAGTTAGCCGTACCGGAAGCAGATACAATTTCAGTGCCAGCAGGAATGGTCAACGTAGCACCACTATTTACCAATACAGGACCAACAACTGTATATTCTACACTAGCATCTAAAGTTAAGTCTGAAGTAATGTTTGCAGGAAGTTGAGATGTTTCACCTGAACCGGAACCAGCATCGGTTACCCAGGCAAAGTTACTAGCGTTGGTTGGAGAAGTATCGTAAACAGCATCATCGGCTTCGTTAGCAGGCGCACCATCAATTACTAAATCAGCAGCAGTAGAACTACCTGCAAATTCAAATAAAGTACTAAAACCAGTAGCAGAGAATCCAGTTATAGTAGCACTGGAAGCACTCTTCATTTGGATAGCTAAAGTTCCCCCTTCAGGAGCTATAGAAGTAATAACGGTTAAATTATTTATAGTTGGGTTACTATCGGTACCATCGGCCTCAACAGCAGTAGAAAATTCTACATTATTGATGACATAAGCAGTAGTTAAAGTACCATTCCAACCTTCGGTCCAATCGATAGCATCATCCTCGATATCTTCAGCATAGAAACCGGTAACGCTAACGGTACCACCAAAGAACTCAATACCATCATCAGAACCTCCAACAACAGCAACATTGCTTATTGAAGTACCGGTACCTACAGCGTATAGCGATAATCCGTTAAACTGGGAATCGGCATTGATTTGGGCACCTGTATCACGTAAGATCAAATAATCTATGCTTCCAGAGTCGTCAGCATCATCAGTACCACCGTAAACAAGACCACCAACTTCGGCAGTTACATTAGTACCTGCAGTAGTTGTAGCATTACCACATAGTAATAGACCGCCCCATGCCATACCGTCTACTGAACGCATTTCTACTGGGTTACCCATAGTACCTTGAATATCGATCATACCACCCTGTAATACGGCCAAATAGTTTGCAGTGCCAGATTCAGATACGATTACGGTACCGGCAGGGATGGTTAACGTGGCACCACTGTTTACCAATACGGGACCGCTAATAGAATATTGTACACCCGCATCTAAAGTAATATCGGAAGTAATGTTTGCAGGTAACCGGCCACCATCTATTGTAGCGTCAGTGGCCCAAGCAAAATCACTAGCGTTAGTTGGAGAAGAGTCATAAACCGCATCCTCGGCTGTATCGGCAGCTTCGCCATCAATCACTAACTCGGCAGCGGTAGAGCTACCAGCAAATTCGAACAATGTATCAAAGCCAGTTGCAGAAAAGCCATTAATCGTTGCAGTTGAAGCACTTTTCATTTGAATGGCCAAACTTTGAGGCCTAGAGCTAATAACAGTTAAATTACTAATAGTTGGGTTGCTAGCGGTACCATCGGCCTCAACCGCAGTTGAAAACTCTATGGTGTTAACTACATAGGAATCAGATAATGTTCCATTCCAACCTTCGGTCCAATCAATGGCATCGTCTTCATTGTTTTCCAAATAAACATTCGAAGCGGACACTGTACCTCCAAAGAATTCAATACCATCATCAGTACCATCAATAATGGCTACATTACTAATACTTGTACCGGAACCAACGGCATATAACGATAACCCATTGAATTGAAGGTCGGGATTTATTTGAGCTCCAGCGTCCCTAATGATCAAATACTCTATAGATCCCGAAGAATCTGTCTCATCGGTACCACCATATACCAGACCGGCTACTTCGGCAGTGACACCAGTCCCTGCAGTAGTTGGGGCATTACCAGCAAGTAATAAACCTCCCCAAGAACCTGGGCCTCCAGTGGAGCGCATTACAACAGGATTGGCCGCTGTACCTTGAATATCGATACTACCGCCTTGCAAAACCGCCAAATAATTTTCGATACCTTGATTTGATACAATTTGCGTTCCCGCGGGGATGGTCAAGGTTACCCCAGAGGCTACCTCAACGCCGCCAGCAATGGTGTACTGTTCGGTGGCGTCCAATGTCCTATCTTCCTCTATGGGACCTGATAGGGTAGTTCCTTCACCGGGATCAGGACAATCATCTGGACAGGAACCGCCGCAATCCACACCAGTTTCGTCCCCGTCTTGGACATTGTTGGAACAAGTGTCTACGGGATCTGGCCCATTATCATCATCGCTACAAGCTGTAAATACAGCCCCAGCTAAAAAAACTAGACTTAGAAATTTAATTAACCTTTTCATCATTTATTGAATTTACTTAGTTTACTGAATTTAAAATTTATAATTAATACTTAGGTTAGCATTTACCCCTCTAGTGTAAGTTAACACCGTCGCTTCCAAGAGGTAGCTTCAAGCTTTGGCAATTCTACGGCTACCCAAGAAGAGACGGTGT
>JBCBSN010000090.1:0-15722 GCA_039819225.1 Bacteroidota bacterium
TTTCCAGGTTGATTAACACAGAATACATTAACCAGTATAAAAAAAGAGAATGAACCTATTTAACGAAATAAAAAGAAAGCTGAGCAATGAGTTTATCGACATTGTAGAATGGTTGGACAATACCGACGATACCATTGTCCATCGTTTTGAACGGTATCAGAACGAGATAAAGAACAACGCCAAGCTGATCGTACGCGAGGGCCAAACGGCCGTTTTTGTGAACGAGGGCCAATTGGCCGATGTGTTTACCCCGGGCACCTATACCCTGAACACGCAGAACTTGCCCATACTTACCACTTTAAAAGGATGGAAATACGGTTTTGACAGTCCGTTCAAGGCAGAAGTCTATTTCGTAAACACCCGGTTGTTCACGGACGAAAAATGGGGAACCAAAAACCCGTTTATCCTTAGCGATGAACGTTTTGGTCTTGTGGAGATCCGTGCGTTTGGCACTTACAGTTTCCGCATTGGCGATCCGGGAAAGTTTGTGGTAGACGTTGTAGGTACGGACGGCAACTTTACCAACTATGAGGTAAACGAACATTTAAAAAGTCTAATCGTTACCCGTTTTACGGATACCGTTGGGGAGGCCAACCTCCCCATTGAGCTCTATGCGGCCAATACCAGCGAGCTCTCCGAAACCTGCCAAGAAGTGAT
Source organism: Bacteroidota bacterium (assembly GCA_039819225.1). Taxonomy (GTDB): domain Bacteria; phylum Bacteroidota; class Bacteroidia; order Flavobacteriales; family Flavobacteriaceae; genus Ulvibacterium. Next base: position 658 of record JBCBSN010000090.1, read on the forward strand.
GCAGCCCGAATTTGAAAGGGTAGGCATTGAATTGGAACGGTTCTATATCGAAAACGTATCCATGCCAGAGGAACTTAAAAAGGAGATTTTTGAATATAGCCGTCTGGACAAATTGGATATGACAAAACTTTCCCAGTTTAAGGCTGCCAAGGCCATGGAGGCCGCGGCCAAGAACGAAGGTGGGACCGCCGGTGCGGGCATGGGCATGGGCATGGGCTTTGTCCTGGCCCAGCAGATGGGAGGCATGGTGAATCCACAAGCCTCACAACAACCTTTTGGTGCACAGACCTCCCAGGCCGCCGTGCCCCCGCCGATGCCGGTCCAAGTAGCCTATCATTATGCCGTAAACGGACAACAAATGGGCCCTGTTCCCTTTGATCGCTTAAAGGAACTCTTTGCCGCCAGGACCATCAATAGGGATTCCCTGATCTGGAAACCGGGAATGGCACGGTGGACCCCCCTCAGGGAAATTGAGGAACTTAAAGGCTTTTTGGGAGGCAATACCCCTCCACCGCTTCCCGTTGAGTGACACCCATGACCGAAACCCAAAAATCCGAACGGAAAAGGGCCTGTGCCAGCTGTGGTGCAGAACTTAAATTTAAGCCTGGTTCCCACCAACTAAAATGCGAGTATTGCGGGTATGAGGAATTCATTGCACCGAGCAAAAGCAGCTTTGAGGAACTGGAACTGAGGCACTACCTAAAAGCGGTGGGCGAGAATGCCTATACGGATACCATAGAGCTGCTCCATTGCAAAAACTGCGGGGCCAACCAGCATGTAGAGGAAAACTACAAATCCTTGGATTGTGTATATTGCGGGGAACCGCTAATACGGGAAGATGCCGAACCTGAAGGTTGGATCAGGCCGGGTGCCGTACTTCCCTTTCAATTGGACGCGGTAAAAGCGCGCCATATTTTCAAGAAATGGGTAAACGGGCTCTGGTTTGCCCCTAACAAATTAAAAAGGGCCGCCCTCGATCCGGAGGGGTTACACGGGCTCTATGTGCCCTATTGGACCTTTGATGCCAAGCTGTTTGCCTCTTACCAGGGGCAACGAGGGGATTATTATTACGAGAATAAAAGGGTGCATACCAAAAAAGGGATACGCAACCAACGGGTGCGCAAGACCAGGTGGTCAAGGGCATCCGGCCGTGTCAAAGGTTTTGTGGACGATATCCTGATCAATGCCTCTCAAAAGAAACGAAGGGACATCCCGCCCAAGATCGCTTTCTGGAACTTGAAGGAACTGACCCCTTTCAACTCCAAATACCTATCCGGTTTTGTGACCGAGAAGTATACGGTCTCCCTTAAAGAGGGCCACCAGCAGTCTTTTCAAGAGGCCAAGAACATTGCCTATAATTGGATTCGTAGGGATATTGGTGGAGATACCCAACGGATACATCATGCGGATATAAAACTAGCGGAAGAGACCTTTAAACATATTCTGCTACCGGTATACATCAGCTCTTACCGATATAACGGCAAGGAATATCATTTTTACATCAACGGGCAGACGGGTGTGGTGAGCGGAACACGACCCTATTCTTTCTGGAAAATTTTCTTTTTAGTGTCTTTTATTCTTGTGGTCATCGCCCAAATTGCGATTTTTGCCAAATGAAGATAAAAAGGACATTGGCCATCGGTGATATCCATTCCGGCCTTAGGGCTTTGGAACAGGTACTGCAACGCGCCGAGGTAACCGAACAAGACCAACTAATTTTTCTGGGGGACTATGTGGACGGCTGGAGCGGGGCCGTGGAGACCGTGGATTTTTTAATACGATTATCCGCAACACACCTCTGTATCTTTATCCGTGGCAATCATGATGAACTGTGCTATGATTGGCTAACGAAGGGAGAGGACAACCCCCTGTGGCTGCAACATGGAGGGCGGGCCACCCTGGAATCCTATCAAAAGGCCGATGTAAAGACCCTAAATGCCCACAAACGTTTTTACGAAAACTTGGAGTATTACCATTTGGACACGGAAAATCGCTTGTTCCTTCATGCGGGCTTCACTAATTTAAAGGGTATAGCACATGAATATTTTAAGCAAACTTTTTATTGGGATCGAACGCTTTGGGAACTGGCCCGTTCCTTAAACCCAAAGCTCGTTAGGGATGACCCTTCCTACCCCAAACGGCTCTCCCACTACTCGGAAATCTATATTGGGCACACTCCGATTTCCAAGATTACCTCCCCCAAGCCGCAGAATGCCGCCAACGTATGGAACATAGATACGGGTGCCGCCTTTAAAGGTGCTTTAACGATATTGGACATCGACTCCAAGGAGTATTGGCAGAGCGATCCGGTGCATACCCTTTACCCCGGCGAGAAAGGACGTAATTGAAAATTGAGCGACCTTTGGTTCCATTTTCGGTTTTTATAACGATCTTTACAAAAACGAGACGATGCCGGAAAAGAATATACGATTGGAGGTTATGCAGGCTATTGAACCTCAGGTTGAGGGATTTATGGATTCTTTTTTAATTCCTATCCAGGATATATGGCAGCCATCGGATTTCTTGCCGGACTCCCAAAGCGATAATTTTCAGGACGATATAGAGCAGTTAAGGGAAGAGTCCAAGGAACTTGGATATGATTTTTGGGTTACCATGGTGGCCGATACCATTACAGAGGAAGCCCTTCCTACCTATGAATCCTGGCTGATGGACGTAGAGGGCATCAACCAACATGAGGAAGGAGGAAACGGGTGGTCCAAATGGGTAAGGGCCTGGACGGCGGAGGAAAACCGCCATGGTGATGTCCTAAATAAATATCTATATCTGTCTGGAAGGGTGAACATGCGGGAGGTGGAGATCACCACGCAACATTTGATCAACGATGGCTTTGACATAGGTACCGATAGAGACCCCTACAAAAACTTTGTTTACACTACTTTTCAAGAGTTGGCCACCAATATTTCGCATAAAAGGGTAGGCCAGATGGCCAAGAAAAGGGGCAATGTTCTTCTAGGGAAAATGTGTACGATCATTGCGGGGGACGAAATGAGACACCACTTGGCTTACAGGGAATTTGTTAAGACCATCTTTGGAGAGGATCCCAGTGGTATGATGTTGGCCTTCACGGACATGATGAAAAAGAAGATTGTGATGCCCGCACATTTCTTACGGGAATCAGGAGGGCTCATGGGTGAGGCCTTTGAAAATTTTTCCAATTGCGCCCAACGCTTGGGGGTGTATACAGCACAGGATTATATCGAAATTCTTAAAAAATTAAATTCCTATTGGCAAATAGGTTCGGTACGTGGGTTAAGCGATGAGGCACAACGTGCGCGGGATTACCTAATGAAACTCCCGGAACGTTTACAACGGATCCAGGAGCGGATGAAATTCCCCGAAGACCAGTACCGTTTTAAATGGGTAGAGGCCAATGGAATGCTTTAACGGGCCAATGGCAAATGCCAAGTTTCAAATTCCAAACTCGAGAACTTTTATAAAAAATGCATGGCTTTTTCAAATAAGGATGTGCCGTAATCCGAGGGTAGACAAAAAAACCGCCTCATTATATTTTATGAGGCGGTTTTCGCTTTAACGAATTCCGGGATTATAACTTCCCATGGTCATGTTCCTCCTGCCATTTAAACAGTTCCTTCCATTTACCCTCATAGGCCATTTTGGCCTGCATGGGCCAGGACGCGGGATCATGCACCTTATACCGGTCACCGCCACCGTTTAGGATTTCCTGGCAACGCGCTACGGCGGTCTCTGAAAGTTCCTTCCAAGTCTGTATGCCGCCGGCATGGAACATTTGTTCTATTTTGGGACCTATGCCCTCCACAATTTTTAAGTCGTCCTGCTTTATCGTTTTCCCAAATATGGCCTTGGCCGCGGCTGCATCAAAAGGGATAGGTGCCACTAAAGCGGCCGCAGAAAGCTTGCCGTTACAGGTATCCAGATCGGCCTGTAATTTGGCGTTCTTGTCCTCAAGTATCCTAAGCTGTGCGGAATTATCTATTACTTTGCTATTTCCTTTCCCCAATAAGTAGCCCAAAAGTCCACATATGGCTCCTACTAGTAAAGGAATAAGCCAGCACCAAATATTCATTGTTGAAAAATCCATTTGTTTTAAGTTTTATAGTTTATTGTTTAGTTTAAGGTAATTACGGTCCTGCGGTTTTTTGCCTTGCCCTCTTCGGTGGCATTGCTGGCTATAGGATCTTTTGAGCCCCTGGATACCGCATTGATCTTTGTTTCGGAAATTCCGTTGCGCATTAGATAGGCCTTCGCAAAATCTGCCCTTTTCTGCCCAAGGGACATATTGGTGTTACTGTCCCCGGTATTGTCCGTATGGCCCACGATTTGCGCGGAGGCATCCGGCATCTTATCCAGATATCTGGAAATGTCCGCGAATTTCTGACGCTGCGCCGCGCTAAGGGTAATGGCGGACTCCGCAGTATCAAAGTAAAGTACCAGCGGATCGGCCTTTATTTTCTCATAAAGTGCTTTAAGTTCGTCATCTGCCGTAGCCGATTTTCCATGGATATGGTAGGCCACAGGGCCTAAATAAATACCGTCCTTGGGAACCATATCATCCATTAATTTGCCTATGGTATTGATTTGCGCGGATGGGATGCCATTCTGTACAAGGTGGTTCTTTACCGCGTTGGCGCGGGCCAGGCCCAAGTTGGGATAGGCGGTGTTGTTTTCCTCATCGCCCCGGTAGTAGCCCGTAATATCAATTACTTTTCCGGGATTCTCCCCAAAGTAGGCTTTTAAACTCGCTACTCCATCGGATACTTTCTGTGAAAGGGGCATTAAAATGCTGGTCGAAGAGGTATTAAAATTGTAGTTGTCATTTACGTTGTACGCAAAATCCCCATCCGTAAGCGCAAAAGGAAAGGAGGTAGCCTCTGGCTGTACTGGTAGAACAGGCTCGCTTACGGGTGCCTGGGCAACAGGAGCCATGCACGTACTGCATAGCGTCATGTAAAGCCAAATACCCACTAGGATAGTGATGAGCATACCTAGCAGATAGGTCATTGTCTTTGTCATTGTTTGTAGATGTTAAGGGTTAAGATCGGCAATGTATTAAAAAAATACTTAAAAATGTTAAATAATGGTTATTAAATCCTAATAATCAGTGCGATAAAGAGGAATGTTTTTGTAGGGGCAAGAGGAGTCAATTCAGTAGGTGGTAAGCAGTAGGCAGAGGTCTTTTACAGGGGCAACAATTGAGTTCAAAGCTTTAACGTGGCAACTTCTTAATTTGAAAATGGGCTCATTGAACTTGTCCCATTATTCAAAGTGAATTCTGGATTGGAATTTTGGATTTGAGCTTGTATTGGACATGGGAACGGCGAATATTTACCTTCCGTCTTCCTATACCTCACTGCAAATCAAACTTGATGCCCTGTGCCAGCGGGAGTTTTTCAGTGTAATTAATGGTATTGGTCTGTCTCCTCATATAGATTTTCCAAGCATCCGATCCGGATTCGCGCCCCCCACCGGTTTCTTTTTCCCCACCAAAGGCCCCGCCGATTTCCGCACCAGAAGTTCCAATGTTTACGTTGGCGATACCGCAATCACTACCGTCCACGGAAAGAAATTTTTCGGCCTCGCGCAGGTTGGTCGTCATAATTGCCGAAGAAAGACCCTGTACCACGCCATTTTGGATCTGGATGGCATTTTCCACTTCCCCGGAATATTTGAGCAGATACAAAATTGGTGCAAAGGTCTCGTACTGTACGATTTCAAAATGGTTCTGCGCCTCTGCTATGGCAGGTTTTACATAACAACCACTTTTGAAGCCTTTGCCTTGGCATACCCCCCCATCGACCAAAATTTTTCCACCTTGCGCAACCACTTGCTCCAAGGCATTTTTATACGTTTCCACGGCATCGGTATCGATTAATGGGCCTACATGGTTGTCTTGATTCAAGGGATTCCCAATTCGCAATTGAGCATAAGCATTTACCAAAGCCTCCTTGACCTTGTCATAGATAGATTCATGAACAATCAGTCTTCGGGTAGAGGTACACCGCTGTCCGCAGGTGCCCACGGCCCCAAAAACAGCTCCTATAATGGTCATTTTTATATCTGCATCCGGGGTAACGATAATGGCATTGTTGCCACCGAGTTCCAAAAGGGATCTGCCCAATCGGGCTGCTACGGCCTGGGCCACGATTTTTCCCATGCGGATGGAGCCCGTGGCCGAAACCAATGGTATACGCTGGTCTTGAGTCATGTATTCCCCGACCTTGGCACCCCCGTTGATTAAGCAAGAGATACCGTCGGGCAACTGGTTATCCCGCAATACCTGGGCAATAATGTTTTGGCAGGCAATACCGCATAACGGGGTTTTTTCGGAAGGCTTCCAAATGCAGACATCACCACAGACCCAGGCTAGTGCAGTATTCCAAGCCCACACGGCTACCGGGAAATTAAAGGCGGAAATGATGCCTACAACGCCCAAAGGATGATATTGTTCGTACATACGGTGCCCTGGACGTTCCGAGTGCATGGTAAGCCCGTGCAATTGTCTGGAGAGCCCTACCGCAAAATCACAGATATCTATCATCTCCTGAACCTCTCCCAAACCCTCTTGGTAGCTCTTGCCCATCTCGTAGGAAACCAATTTGCCCAGAGGCTCCTTGAGTTCCCGTAAGCTGTTCCCAAATTGGCGAACAATTTCCCCGCGTTCCGGGGCAGGCCTTTTACGCCAGTCTTTGAAAGCCTCAATGGCCGTCATCATGACCCTTTCGTATTCCTCAGGGGAGGTAATCGTAGAATTTCCAATAAGTTCCCCGTCCACTGGGGAATGGGAAGGGATGAGATGGTCTCCGGAACCATACCATTGGGAACCGGTGGACGTGCCTTTGTTCACTTTGCGGATACCCAGTTGTTCCAAGGCTATATGTATTCCATGATCAGCAGAGATGAAGGACATTTTATAACTTTTTAAAGATAAATTGTTGCAATTCGCACAAAGATAGGTCTTCCCAATTACAAAATTGGCCAACCTTTCAACTTTCCTAATACTGATAAGGGTCTATCGCAGTATTACTGCTATCATGTGGCTCTGGTAGAAGTTGTTTATTGGCCGTCTAAGATTATAAAACAAGGCCCGGTCTGGTTAAAAGGGCTCAAGACCAATTCAAAACATTTTATCTGAAATCCGATTATTTTAGCAGCAGTAGCAGAAGGGCCAGTAAGGCAGGCAGGGCCTGGACAAAGAATATTTTTTTATCCGCGGTCACGGCCCCATATATTCCGGCCACGGAAATGCAGCCCAAAAAGAAAAGGGATACATTGGTTTTCCATTCCGTATCCTGGATCAAAAAGGTCCAGATCAATCCCGCCGCCAAAAACCCATTGTACAAACCTTGATTGGCCGCCATAGGCTTGGTGGGTTCAAAAAGGTCTTTGGGAAAACCCCTAAAAATCCTTGGCCCCCTGCTTGTCCAGGCGAACATTTCAAACCACAAAAAATAAAGATGCAACAAGGCAACCAAGGCGATAAGGATGTTGAGGATCGTATCCATCGGTTAGTCTTCAGCTACAAAACGTTTATCTACGGGCATAACCGTGCCGCAGTTATCACAGGTCCTTAATTTCTTGGAACCATAAAAATGTTTAAAGTGGGCCAGGAAATCTTTTTCAATATCGTGGAGCGTAAAGTAGGCCTCGTAAAGTTTGTGGTTGCAGTTGTCGCAGAACCAGAGTAGCCCATCGTCCACATTCATATCGGAACGTTTCCGCTCTATGACCAAGCCTATGGAACCTTCATGTCGCACGGGAGAGTGTGGAATTTTGGCCGGGTGCAGGTACATATCGCCAGGGCCCAAATTTAGGGTCTTTTTTTGCCCATTCTCCTGGATATGTACTTCAATATGGCCTTCCAATTGGTAAAAAAGCTCTTCGGTCTCGTTGTAATGGTAGTCCTTTCTGGCGTTGGGTCCGGCCACTACCATTACAATGTAATCGCCAGCGTCCTTATACAGATTCCTATTGCCCACAGGAGGTTTTAGGGTGTCCCGGTTTTCTTCGACCCATTTGTTAAGGTTAAAGGGAGGCTGTATTGGCATGTGTTTATATCTTTTAGGTTTATGGTTTTTAGGACAAAATGCCCCGACCACAAACGATTTACACCAAATGTAACAAAAAGAAAATAGTTAAGGAGGGGACTATCGGTAGAACAATTGTGTGAAGAAATAGTTGCCATAACCATCCTCCTTAACACTTACGGCCGTATGTGTAAATTCCCCTTCCATGGTCTGTTTATGGTTGCTACTTGCCAACCAGCCCTGAAAAGCGGCCGTAGCCGTGTCGTAGTCCTTGGCTACGTTTTCGGCCACGAACTCCGCATTGGTCTGGGAAGCCAAGGCCGAGGCCCTGGAACTAAAGTTATCATGACTTAGGTCGCCGTTTGCGATCATATAGGCATTATGGGTATTGGCATGCTCATATGCCACTTCGCTAAATTCCAAGGTATTTTGGCCCATGGCTATGCGATGCTCATTTACCGCGTTCAAAAGCGCCTGTTCAACGGCCACTATATTTTTTGTTTCCGGTATTTCCGTACTGTCAACCTCCAGGGATTCCTTGGAACAGGAAAACAAGACCCATACGGAACATACCAAAAAGGCATACTTCATTTTCATACAATGTTCTAAATTGTAAGTAGGCGTTTCAGCGAAGTAGGTCTGGAAGAATGGGGGTACTCCCGTTTCCGATAAAATCGGATATGTGTTGAACGGGGTAATTCAACAAGCTAATGATAGAAAAAATATTCCAGACCGTCCCGGGGGTGTCAATTTTTTTCGACTAACTACAGATTTTGGGGTATGTTCGGATGATAGGTATAGCGCTTGTTTAACTAATGGGCATCTCTAAAAACTACTTTTTATTGCAAACGGCTGCTAGATCCAAGTACTGTGTTGTTACATAAAATCTTTCCTCAATGTAGCTACCGCTACACCTGCGGAATGTTTTACGCTCCTACTTGTTCTTGGATTTTTCGCTCATTTTTATGGACTAAACTCGTTTTTAGAGGAGCCCTTATATGGTCTCCGCCTCCTCTTTTTTATCGTCCTTTAATACCTTGGAAAAGACAAAGGCCCCTATTTCCTTGATGGGTCCGTAGAGCACGGATTCTTTTACTGTTTCGTTTTTGACGATACCCACGGAGGAATTTATTCGATCAAGGAATATTAAAATAGCGCCTAGGATAACCGCTATTTTTAAAGCTCCGAAAAGTGCTCCGGCTATTTTGTTCAAAAGTCCCAAAAAGGCAATATTCGCAATTTTGGTGAGTAGTTTGGCGGCCAAGTGGACCACTATCACAATAATGAGAAAGGTGATGATAAAAGCCGTAATATTGATGTAACGTTCTTCCCAATTCATAGTTCGGGAGAGGTAATCGCCCGCGTAGTAGGAAAAGTGAATGGCCCCGTAAATCCCTGCGACCAAGGCAAGAATGGAGGCTATTTCTACGAAAAGTCCATTTTTTAACCCTTTCCAGGCACCCCATAAAAGGAGCAAGCCAAGGATAATATCCAAAAATCCCATCTCAATAGTGTTTGGGCAAATATAGAACTTTACCTTTGTACCTTTAGAGGCTGTTTTGAAATATGTCAATTGCTTTTTCCTGCCCGTCCGGCAGGCGGGTATGCCCCTTTTTGCACCTAACTTCGTTAATCCCGAAAGCTTTCGGGATGGCCGTAGCCCCGCTATGCCCTTCCAACGGTTCCAGCTCGCCCATAGCTGCAGCTATGTCGTGCCTTGTTATGCATCCCCGCCTGCCGGACGGGCAGGAAAAATGGTCTCTAAGAAATTCCAATCACATATTTCAAAACAGTCTCTTACTTTTTTAGGCAGAGTCCATAAAATGAAAAACGCGCAATGGCCAGGGACGAAGTATTAAAGGAACGGTGGGAATTGTTGGTGGAAAAACTTTCCGCACAGTTTTCCGATGGCGATCCATTGGAACTGGATGCCATTATCTATCTGGTGGGGGTTCAGGAACTGGGACAGTACCATAAGACCTATAAAAAGGACGAAAAGCTAAACCTAATGCACATTGCCATATGCCGTCTGCTGGAACCGTACGGCTACTACGAGTTCGATTTTTTCGACGAGGAAGGCTGGCCCCATTATACCGTAAAGGAACAATTGCCGCCGTTGAAAGCCGGGGAGCAGTCCGTCTTGATGAAAGAGGCCCTTGTGGAGTATTTTGTGGATAAGGCGTATATTGAATAGACCGATAAATATGGGTCTAAATCACAAATCTCAAGCACCAAATTCCAAGGGTTTTTTTGAAATTTGGAATTTATAAATCGCTATGTCCCAACCCGAACATTATTATGCCGTAATCTTTACCTCATCGCTTGGCGACTACCATGAGGGGTATCAGGAAATGGCCCAGCAAATGGAAGCACTGGCACGCCAACAACCCGGTTTCTTGGGTTTTGAAAGCGCACGCGATGAAATGGGAATAACGGTGAGTTATTGGGAAACCTTAGAGGCCATAGCCCAATGGAAAACGCAAACAGACCACCTTGTGGCGCAACAAAAAGGAAGAACGCAATGGTATCAATGGTATAAAGTAAGGATTTGTAAAGTGGAACGCGAATACGATTTCACTCAAAAAACATCCTAAGCCACCCTTTTTTCCACCGACTCAAGACGAATACATTTCATAGTGGTAGTGCCGGGTAAGCATTTTAGAATGATTAGGCAATACTATCCATTGTGGTGGTTATACCATTTTTTAAAGAATTGGACTTAATCTCTTATGTAGACCAACGTTTTCTTTGGTCAAAACCGTAATCAATTCATTGTCATTTATCACATGAATCTTTCGTCTTACATCTAAAAGCCCCGAGACTTCGGGGGTCTTATGTCTCTTTCCGGATAATATTGTACAACTATAACGTTTGCGCTTCAAGACTCCTTTGAATTCGACAAGGGAAACCCTATATTTAGTTCCATAGTAACTTCCAGAAGGCCTTGGGAACCCCTTAATTTGGGAAATGGAATTCTTTAAAGCCTTCTTTTAATCCCCGAGCACTATGGCCGGTTCATATGTTATAGCCTTGGATCAGGGAACAACAAGTTCCCGGGCGCTCCTTGTAGATCAAGATGGAACTATCCAAGGGATGGTTCAAAAGGAATTTACCCAGATTTTTCCAAAGCCTGGATGGGTGGAACACGATCCCAAAGAAATCTTGGCGTCCCAAATGGGTGTGCTCCACCAATTGATAAAGGATACGGGGATAGCCCATACCGACATTAAGGCCATCGGGATTACCAACCAGCGGGAAACGGCCCTGGTCTGGGATAGGAATACCGGGGAACCGTTATATAATGCCATTGTCTGGCAAGATAAGCGAACTGCGGATATCTGTGAGGATCTAAAGAACCAGGGGCTTACCGAACACGTGAGCAAGACCACTGGCCTGGTAATAGACTCTTATTTTTCCGGAACCAAGATAAAATGGATCTTGGACCATGTAGAAGGGGCCCGTGACAAGGCCAAAAAAGGGGATTTGCTCTTAGGTACCGTGGATACCTGGCTGGTGTGGAACATGACCAAGGGCCATAGCCATATTACGGATTATACCAATGCCTCCCGTACGTTACTATATGACATCGTAAACCTAAAATGGGATCCAAAGCTATTGGATTCCCTGGGAGTTCCAGAGAACATGCTTCCGGAAGTAGCCCCATCTGCCCATCATTTTGGGGATTTTGAGATCGATGGGGTCAAAATACCCATTGCCGGTATTGCCGGGGATCAACAGGCCGCCCTCTTTGGACAGGGATGCTTTAAAAAGGGGACGGCCAAGAACACTTATGGTACCGGTTGTTTTATGTTGATGAATACCGGGAAAAAACCCCAGTTTTCTAAAAATGGGCTCCTTACTACTATCGGATATGGGCTGGATGGTAAGGTAAACTACGCCTTGGAAGGGAGTATTTTTATTGCCGGTGCCGCCATACAATGGTTACGGGACGGGTTGGAACTCATTGATCACGCTAAAGATACCGAAACCTTGGCCCGTTCCGTGGAAGGGGAAAGCTCCGTTTATGTGGTTCCCGCCTTTGCGGGCCTCGGCGCACCCTACTGGGATATGTATGCCAGAGGGGCCATTTTTGGCCTTACCCGGGATACCGGAAAGGCACATTTGGCCAAAGCCACCTTGGAATCCTTGGCCTACCAGACCAAGGATATCCTTAAGGCCATGGAAGAGGATTCCGGATTACAGCTCCGCAGTTTAAGGGTAGACGGTGGGGCCAGTGCCAACAACTATTTGATGCAGTTTCAGGCCGATATCCTGGATACCCAGGTACATCGTCCGGAGGTCATAGAATCCACGGCAATGGGCGCCGCCTATTTGGCCGGGATACAGGTAGGGCTGTGGACCAAGGCAGATATTAAGGGAAGTAGATCCATGAACCGTGTTTTTCGCCCCACCTTTGACCGGGTAAAACGAAAGCGACTTTATCATAAATGGAAAATGGCCGTTGAGCGTTCCAAGGGGTGGGAATCATTATAGTGGGATATACATGTACAATGGAAACTCGCAATCCGTTTGTCTTTAAAAAGGCTTCAAGGAACACTAGGGCAGCGCGCCAAACGCCATGCGCCCCACTCGAATGCCATACTTTTGGGCGGGCGGGAAATCGCTTTAAATATGCACGCAGATGATATTGCGCTTAACGTCTTCCATAAACATCCATTGCGATTTGCGGATAGCGATATGCGGATAGTTATACTATGAAAATTCTTGTTGTTGTCTATCGTCAAAACGAGTCGAAGATTTCATTAAAATAAGAGTAAGACCAAACACATAAAAGAAGTGCAGAACATACGATTTTCAAATTTGGATAGGTCAAAGACCCTAAAAACTATGGTCAATGAAAAATTCGATTTGGTGGTTATTGGCGGCGGTATCACGGGAGGGGGTATTGCTTTGGATGCGGCATCGCGTGGGTTAAAAGTAGCCTTGTTGGAAAAAGGGGATTTTGCCTCGGGGACTAGCAGCAAATCCACCAAATTGATCCATGGAGGGTTGCGCTATCTCAAGCAGTTCGATTTTTGGCTGGTAAAGGAAGTGGGCTCGGAACGTGCCATTGTACACAAGCTGGCCCCGCATCTGGTATTACCGGAAAAAATGTTGCTGCCTTTGATCGAAAATGGCTCATATGGCAAATGGCTTACCTCTATAGGGCTAAAAGTCTACGATATCCTGGCGCAGGTAACAGGGGAGGACAAACGTCAAATGCTGGAAAAAAAGCAGGCCTTGAAACTAGAGCCTCTTCTGCCCAAAAAGATTTTAAAGGGGGCGGGCTACTATGCGGAATACCGAACGGACGATGCCAGGCTTACCATAGAGAACATTAAAACGAGCCTGCAGTACGGGGCCTTGGCCCTAAACTATGCGGAGGTGATCGATTTTTTATATGCCGATGAAAAAATAAGTGGGGTAAGGGTACGGGACAAGGATTCGGGCTCCGAATTTAATGTAATATCCCAATATGTGATCAATGCCGCTGGCCCTTGGGTAGATGAACTTCGTGGAATCAACCACTCCAGAAAGGGTAAGCGACTGCATTTGACCAAGGGGGTACATTTGGTATTTCCCCATGAGAAATTGCCGGTGCGACAATCGGTCTATTTTGATATCCCGGACGGCAGGATGATGTTTGCCATTCCACGGGGAAAAATTACGTATATCGGCACCACGGATACCAACTTCCAAGACGACAAAGATCGGGTTACCACCGATTTGGCCGATGCCATATACCTTATTTCGGCCGTAAACAATATGTTTCCCAGTATCCATCTAGAGATGGAGGATATTGTTTCCTCATGGGCAGGGTTACGCCCCTTGATCCATGAAGAGGGAAAATCTACTTCCGAGCTTTCCCGAAAGGATGAAATATTCACTTCGGATTCCGGCCTTATCAGCATAGCGGGCGGAAAATTAACGGGCTATCGGAAAATGGCGGAACGGGCCGTGGACCGCATCGCCCAAAAAATGAAGGAGGAGCATGAAACCCCATTGACCGACTGTTCCACAGATCGGATTCCACTTTGCGGGAACGAAGGCTTTAAAAAGTTTAAGCACGTAAAGAAATATATTGCCGAGATTTACCAACGGCTTCGCCCTGATGGATTTTCGGAATATGAGGCTTGGTTCCTGGTCACCAATTACGGGAAGCAGACGGAGACCATTTTGGAGACCTACACTTCACTATCCGGTGAGGATAACGCCACGCGCCTGATAAAGGCCGAACTTCATTTTTGTATCGATTTTGAGATGGTGCACAACCCTATGGATTTCTTTATCCGCAGGACAGGGCGTCTGTATTTTGACATTGAAGGTATACGGACCTTTATGGAACCCGTTTTGGCCGAGTTTGCCCGAATTTTTAAGGTCGACGATGGCCAGATTCAGGAATGGAGAACGCAACTAGAGGAGGAAATTGAAGTGCATTCCAATTTTTCCCTAGCACGGGCTTGAGATAAAAGGGGGCAAAAAAAGCGATATCTATAAAATAAAGGTCTCGGTTATTACATCCTACGTCTTACGTCCTTTTGTCCTATGTCCAAACGCGTAGTACAGATGTCCATTAGCATACAGGTACAACCTTGTACGTACTTCCCTCAAATTCTGCCTTGATTATTCTTGGAAAACTGTTGTTTTTCACGGAATTTTAAGGGGTAGTTGTTATATAAGTTTTGTCCTTCATCATCAAAAAACATTTAAGCTGAAAAAAGACATTATCATATCATTTTCTTTTCTGCTACTTATTAGCTGTAATAACGGAGTAAATTACGTTCTGCAAGAAAATGGAAAAAGTCACCTAATTGATTTTGATTTGTTTAGCATTATTCTGCCAACTGATTTCAAATACAAAAAAATTGATGGAACTGATTCTTTTGTCGGGGAAATAAAAAATGGAAAGTCGACTTTCTTTTTTGACTATGGCTGGTATTCCCCAAAACCACCATTGGATAAAAAGAGTTACATTGAAGAAAGCCGAAAAGGAATGGATTTTGAGACTATTCAAAAGTTTTTTGATCAAATAGACTTAAA
>JBCBSN010000091.1:0-15699 GCA_039819225.1 Bacteroidota bacterium
ATTGTGTCAGCGGCCGTGAGCAATACATTGCTCGCCCACAGTGCTGCTGTGAGAACCGTCACGGTTATCACGGGAGTCACAAACGTGACGGATATTGGTCGCGACTGCAGCGCAGAGCTTTTTTGGCTTCTCTTGGTTTTGTTTTTTCAAGGCAACTTGCTGGCCCAACAATCCCAGGTAAACGGAACCGTAAGTGATGCTTTGGGCCAACCGCTTCCCGGTGCCACTATTGTTGAACAAGGCACTAACAATGGAACCCAGACCGATTTTGATGGAAACTTTTCCATTCAGGTGCAAAGCCCAAACGCTGTATTGTTGATTTCCTATATCGGTTTTGCAAAAAAGGAAGTGGCGGTAGACGGAAGATCACAGATTAACGTAACCCTGGAAGAAGACGCCACAGGTTTGGATGAGGTGGTACTTATAGGCTATGGAGGGGTAAGAAAGAGCGATTTAACGGGCTCCGTTGCTTCCGTTACCTCCGATGACATACAGAGAACGGTAAATCAATCTTTTCAGGAGGCCCTGGAAGGAAGGGCGGCCGGTGTTCAGGTATTAAGCGGGGAAGGAACCCCCGGCGGAGATGTTACCATTCGAGTGCGGGGGGGTACCTCTATTAGCGCATCAAATGACCCGCTTTACGTGATAGATGGTTTTCCAATCATTGCAGATGCATCGGAAGTGGATAACAGTACAGGGATTACTGCGGCTACGGCCACAAGTAATCCTTTGAGCGGTATAGACCCCAACGATATTGAGTCCATAGAAATTCTAAAGGACGCTTCCGCAACGGCCATCTATGGATCCAGAGGGGCCAATGGTGTTATTATCGTAAATACCAAGAAGGGGCAAACCGGAAGGTCCAAGCTAACCTTCAACACCTATTCCTCAATTCAGCAAGTTACCCAAAGACTGGATCTATTGGATCCTGTGCAATATGCAGAATGGAGATTGCGCTATGTGGATGCGGTGGGCAATGAACCAACGGAGACCGATATGGTCTTGATGGAGTTCCTGGATGGTACTACAGAGTTGGAAACATTTGACCATCAGGACGATATTTTCAGGAGCGGGACGGTTCTAAGCTATAATTTGGGACTAAGCGGGGGATCAAAGGATTTTCAGTATAACGTTACGGGCGGGGCATTCTTCAATAAAGGCATTATTGAAACCTCATCTTTTGACCGCTACAATATAAGGGGAAACTTCAATGGACAAATGAGTGAAAAACTCTCGTACAATGCCATTTTTTCCTTGGCCCATACCATACAAAAAGGGGTGCCCACCGGAGGGGGAAACCAAACGACTGCGGGGGTCATTACCCACGCACAACGTTTTCCGCCGATCCGGTTGGCCGACGAATCGGAAGAAGAAGAACTATCCCTATTGGGTGCAGGCTCCAATGACCGTAATCCAAGGACAACCTTGGAAAATACGCCCATTGAAAACAGGACAGATCTTGCACAGGCCAATTTATCCCTGGATTACGCCATCTCGGATGATCTAGTTTTTAGGATATTGGGCGGTTACAACCTTAGGAGCGTCAGAAATGCGCGGTATGCCGGTTCTACTACCGGGGGTGGTTTCGTAACCAACGGAACAGGGAGTATCGCGCAGACATCGATCAGGACCTGGCTTAATGAAAACACTTTGACTTATAAGAAAACGTTGGGAGTCCATGACCTAACAGTTCTTGGAGGGTTTACCATGCAGGGATCCGATATTGAGTCTTTCACGGCGGAGAGCAATAATTTTGATATAGAAACTTTAGGGTTTAACAACTTGGGCATTGGCTCCGATCCCGTACAGCCGCAGTCCTTAAAAGAAAACTGGGGGATAGTTTCTTTTCTGTCCCGTGTCAATTATTCCTATGACGACAGATTCCTGATTACCGCTAGTATCAGGGCGGATGGTTCTTCCCGCTTCGCCGAAGGTGAGAAGTGGGGTTATTTTCCTTCGGCCGCGGTTGCCTGGAAAATTAAGAATGAGAGCTTCCTTGAAAATGTGGATCCTATAAGTGCTCTGAAACTAAGGGTAGGCTATGGGGAAACCGGTAATCAAGAAGTACCTCGTTACCAATCCGCTTCTGCCCTGGGGATCAATTTCTATACTTTTGGGGATTCTCAAGATGTTCTGGTTACCGGTGCCGCAACTAGCCGCGTTGCCAACCCGGACCTAAGTTGGGAGACCACCAAGCAGATTAATGCGGGACTTGATTTTGGGTTTTTTAGGAACAGAATTTCAGGTAGTGTAGATTACTATCTTAAGACAACCGAGGACATGCTTTTGGGCGTGCGCTTAAATCCAACTACAGGAATTGGCCAACCGGCGCTCCAGAATATTGGAAGCCTTGAAAACGAGGGTATCGAAATAGCCCTTAATACAATAAACGTAGAAACCGACAACTTCTCGTGGGCCACTTCCATTAATCTCGCTACCAATAGAAACGAGATCGAAAGTCTGGGAAATGCAGATCAGATCCTTTTTGATGTTCGAGGGGGGTGGCATCAGATAATCAATGAGGTAATTTTAAAGCCCGGGGAATCCGTAGGAACTTTCTGGGGGCTGGAGTCCGCCGGGATACTGGGCCAGGATGACAACGGAGACCCACTACCTTTAGAAGAAGGGTTTGTGGCACCTGGAGGAGTGGGTACTAGAATTTATCTTGACAGAATAACGGAAGATACCGATGGGGACGGTATAGCGGATGCCCGCGATGGTGTTATCAATGCGGACGATAGGACCGTTATCGGGAAAGGTATCCCTGATTTTTTTGGCGGATTCACCAACAATTTCAGCTACCGGGGATTTTCCCTAAACGCATTCTTTGATTTCCAGTTCGGCCATGATATTTACAATGCGGCACGGGTTTATTCCGAGGAGTTGCACAATACCTCTAACCGCACCACGGCAATACTGGATGCTTGGACCCCTGAAAATCAAGATACCGAAATACCTGCAATAGGACAGGGAGATTTCCAGACCCTTGTAGACAGATACATTGAGGATGCTTCCTTTATCCGTTTGAAGAACGTTACGCTCTCGTATGATTTTAATCCACGATTCTTGGACAAAACACTGTTTTCCGCACTTAGGGTATACGTGTCCGGACAAAATCTTTGGACACATACCGATTATACCGGATTCAATCCCCAGGCAAGTACCATTAGGAATCCCATTGCACCAGGTGTGGATTGGGGCGCATATCCGGTAGCCAAGATTTATACAATAGGACTAAATGCAACTTTTTAAAGCAATAAAAGATGAGAACTATTAGAATAACAGCAGTACTATTATCTATGCTCTTTTTCGGTTGTGATGCGATATTGGAAGAAGAACCCGAATCCATTTTAGCACCAAGTGTCATTTTTGGCAATCCTGAGAACATAGAGGTCGCCGTAAACGGAATCTATCATGCGTTGAAACAAAGAGGGGTAGACGGAAACTCCTTTGGAAACTATCAACATGGTTTAATGTTCATGGGAATGGCGGGCACGGATCAACTTCGAGTGGGGAGCAATAACGCCGGAAATCGTTTCAATGAAATTGATCTGTACGCCCATACGGCATCCTCCCAGTTACCTACGGAGGTCTGGAAAGTGCACTATATTGGCATCAACAGGGCCAATACCGTAATAGTTAACACAGAACCCTTGTTGGGAACCGGTCTTGATGACGATAACTTGAACAGGCTATTGGGCGAGGCGAAATTTCTAAGGGCGCTGTTCTATTTAAACTTGGTTAGGTTTTATGGCGATGTGCCCTTAAAACTAACGGAGACCAATAGTCTTACCGCGGAGGACGTGGTGGGCATAGCCAGAACGCCTTCCGTACAGGTTTATGAACAAATTGAGGAGGACCTTATTTTTGCTGCGGAAAATTTACCGCTTCAACCTGCACAGGATGGAAGGGCTACTTCTGGGGCAGCTTATGGTCTGTTGGCCAAAACGTATGTTTTTTGGGCAACGGCACCATTAAAAGACACTTCCAAATGGCAACTTGCGGCCGATGCCGCCCGATCGGTAATCGATGCTGGACAATATAGGTTACTGGATAACTTTCCAGATATTTTCGGATGGGAGAACGAGGGTAATGGCGAGCTGATTTTTGTGGTGAAGTACGGTACCGAACCTGGAAACACCAGTGTTTTGGGCGGGGCCAGTGGTATCCAGGGATTCGCGGGTGCCAGTTTTAATAGTACGGGACCGATTACCGGCATGGTGGGACTACCGCAGATCCGGGCCGAACAAAGTTTATGGGCATCATGGGACGAACTGGACCAAAGACGGGATTGGACCGTTCCCGATTATAGGATCAACGGTGCCGGCGAGCTAGTTCCTATAGATGATGCCAATCGCGCTAACAAGGATAGTGGCCAATGGGGCGTTGCAAAATTCAGACGGGATGCCAGCTGGATCCGCTTTAATTCTCCAATCGATGTTCCAGTATTAAGGTACGCCGATGTGCTATTGCTCTATGCCGAAGCTACGGCAAATGCCGCTGGTGCCCCAACTGCGGAATCCTACGATGCTATTAATCAGGTTAGGAGACGGGCCTACAATCAGCAGCCCGATCCCACCGCTTTTGACCTTTCCGGTTTAAGCCTGGAGGCCTTTAATGATGCCCTAATAGAGGAGCGCGGGTTAGAGCTTGTTTTCGAGACCAACAGCAGGTGGCATGATCTAGTGCGCTATGAAATCCTGGCCGAAAAGATAACGCCCGTTAAACGGGTACAGGCCCTTGAAAGATTCGATGAGGCCAAGCATATATTGTTCCCCATTCCATTGGAGGAAATAGATGTTAATCCTTTGATCAATCAAGAAGATCAAAATCCAGGTTACTAGGAAAATCTACAAGTATTGAGTTAGTTGAATTTTTGGGCAACGTGGGCCCTCTGCGCATAAGGGCCCACACTTTGCCTATACAAAAGACTGCCCGCGCCTCTTTGTCCAAATCACACCAAAAATGGGGTAACTTATTTATAACCAATTTTTTATATCCATAAATGAAACATTTTTACCTCATATTTAGGTTTACGATACGTATTGCGTTCTTCCCATTCCTTCTAAGTTGTTCGTTCACGAATGGCCCAAAAATAACCCTGGATCCTTCCGGCCAATTTGTAGATAGCGTATTGGCCGGTCTAACCTTGGATCAAAAGGTATCCATGCTTCATGGTATGGGCGGTGGCAGTAGTGAGTTTGGGGATCTTGATGTACGCTATTTTGGCATTGGCGGCATCCGGGACAAAGGTATTCCGCCGTTCTATATGGGCCATGGGATTACCGGGGTTAGGAGCGGCCGGGACACTACCGTACATGCAACCTACCTTACCAGTCCCATAGCCATGGGCTGTTCATGGGATACCGCCTTGTACCGCGAGGTGGCAGAAGTCATAGCCAAGGAGATCAGGGCTACCGGCAACGATCTTGTTTTAGGGCCCACCTACAATATAATTCGGCATCCCTTGGGCGGCAGAAACTGGGAAAGTCTTTCAGAGGATCCCTTTCTCACGGCCAGAATGGCCGTGGCCTTTACCCAAACCATTCAGGAGAACGGGGTAGTCTGTGGCCCAAAACACTTTGTGGCCAACAATCAGGAAACCAATCGCTTTGACATTAACAATGAGGTAGATGAACGAACCCTAAGGGAAATATACCTACCAGCCTTCAAGGCGGCGGTCACGGAAGGGGGCGCCCTTAACATCATGGGGGCCTACAACCGTTTGAACGGTGCCTTTATGTGCCAGAACAAATACCTTTTGGACGATATTTTACGGAAAGAATGGGGGTTTAAAGGTTTTGTACTCTCTGATTTTGCAAACGGAATCAGAGATACCAGGCAAGCGGTAAATGCGGGAATGAACCTGGAGATGCACAGACCAAAGCATTACAAGGATTCTCTGATAAATCTGGTCAAAACCGGGGTAATTCCAGAATCAAGGGTAGATACCTTGCTCAAGGACATCCTATCCGTTATGGAAAAGTTCGATGTATTTGACCGAGATCGGTTTGAGCATGAAGGTACCCTACATAGTCCGGAACATATCGCCTTGGCCCGGAAAGTGGCCCAACACACCCCTGTTCTTCTCAAAAATAAAGGAGTACTGCCCTTGAAGACCAAGGAATTGAAATCGGTGGCCATCATAGGCCCCAATGCCAAACGGTTCCATGATCTGCCCAAAGACCACGGAAACTATGCCTACTACCTCC
Source organism: Bacteroidota bacterium (assembly GCA_039819225.1). Classification (GTDB taxonomy): domain Bacteria; phylum Bacteroidota; class Bacteroidia; order Flavobacteriales; family Flavobacteriaceae; genus Ulvibacterium. The sequence goes on from JBCBSN010000091.1 coordinate 6,213, forward strand.
AGGGAGGCGGAAGTGGTAGAACGTACTACTTTCACAATGCCGTAATAGGACCTCTCACGGGCATCCAAAATGCCATAGAGACCAAGGTGGGGACAACCTACGCCCAAGGCGCCAAAACCCCATTTGCCTATCAAAAGAATGCTGTGCTTCCCATAGATAAGGAGGATGAACAACTGCTCGCCGAGGCGATCAATATCGCCAAGACATCAGATGCGGCGATTCTGGTAGTAGGATTGAGCGGTTTTAACGAAAGCGAAGGTTGGGACAGGAATACGGCCAAATTGCCCGGACAACAGGACAGACTCATAAAGGAAGTAGCCAAAGTAAATGCGAATACGACCGTTGTTTTGGTGGCCGGCAGTTACGTAGACGTTGGCGCCTGGATAGATGATGTTGAAGCATTGGTCTTTGTGCCCTATTGCGGCGAACAAATAGGAAACGGGATTGCCGATATACTAACCGGGGTGGTAAATCCCTCGGGAAAATTACCTTTCACATGGGTTAAGGACGTTGATGATTACCCTAAAGGCTCCATTTTTAGGGGAGAAGCGTTTGAAACCGGGGGGGAAAGCAATGTATACTCGGAAGGCATATTTGTTGGATACTGCTGGTTCGACAAAAAAGAGATCGAGGTGCAGTATCCTTTTGGATACGGCCTATCGTATACTGATTTTAGGTATTCAAACCTCAGAATCGATGCTAGTTCCTTTCCGGTGCGAGTACAGTTAGAGATTACAAATAGTGGTACTCGACCTGGAGCAGAGGTGGTACAACTCTATGTTTCACCACGGAATCCAAAAATTGAAAAAGCCCCTCAAGAACTTAAAGGATTTGACAAAGTGGGGCTTGCTCCAGGTGAAACAAAAGTGATTGAATTTTTGCTGGATAGAGAGGATTTCGCGCACTATGATGTATCCAACAGTCCCTGGGCCATTGAATCAGGAACTTATGAGATAAGAGTGGGGCTGCATTCAAGATCCCAGCCATTAAATGACACGGTAAACTTACCCTTCGAAATAGTAAACTGAACATGAAAATACGGCTCTGCCTTAAAAATTAACTATGAAAAGAAGACACAATTCATTGATCAAGAACGTAAGTTTTTTGGCACTTGCCATCTTGACTTTTAATGGCTGCCAACAACAAAATAAAACTGTTGAACAGAAACCGCCCAACGTACTCTTTATTTCCATAGACGACCTGCGTCCGGAACTGAATGCGTATGGCCAATCCCAAATTGTTTCTCCTAATATAGATCGGTTGGCCGCCGAAGGTACCCTTTTTAAACGTGCGTACTGCAACGTTCCGGTCTGTGGGGCCTCCAGGGCCAGTCTGTTAACGGGTACGTATCCCACACCCTCACGATATACGGACTACAAGACTCGTGTAGACATGGAAGCTCCCGGCATTATAACCTTACCAGAGCATTTTAAGAACAATGGATATTACACTTCGGCAATAGGGAAAATATTCCATCATCCCGATGATGGTAAGAGGTCTTGGTCCAAAGAAACCTACCGACCAGATTACCCAAGGACCAATGCGCAACAAGAGCTTTGGCGCGACTATCAATCGCCGGAAAACCTCGGGACCAGGGAGCAAGAGTTACCTCTAGGAGGCGCAGGGCCCGCGTGGGAAGCAGGGGAAGTACACGATACCGTTTACTATGATGGTAAGACCACAAAGTTGGCCCTAAAAGAGCTGGAAAAACTGGCGGAGCAAGAGCAGCCCTTTTTCTTTGGCATTGGCTACATACGCCCACATCTCCCCTTTAACGCTCCCAAGAAGTATTGGGATTTGTATGATCCCAATGAAATTGAACTGGCCAATAACCACTATTTTCCCAAAGATGCACCGGAAGATGCCAAATACAACTTCCCGGAATTACGATCTTATGCAAATATTAGCAATGACACTACCTTAATTCCTTTGGACCAGGCCAGAAAGCTAAAACATGGATACTATGCCTGTGTAAGCTTTATTGATGCACAGGTAGGTATGGTTGTCGATAAGCTAAAGGAACTCGGTGTTTATGACAACACCATTATCGTGCTTTGGGGCGATCATGGATGGCATTTGGGTGAGCATACACTTTGGACCAAAATGTCATGTTTTCAGAATGCACTTCGGTCTACTTTGATCATCAAATCTCCCGACCTTGAAGGAGGTTCCCCCTCAGAATCCCTCGTGAGCTATGTAGATATATATCCAACAATAAGCGATATAGCAGGTTTGGAGCTGCCGGACCACTTAGTTGGAAAAAGCTTGACGCCGATTTTGAAAGACCCTGTTGCAGAAGTTAATCCCCATATTTTTGCCCGATGGAAAAACGGGGAGACCATTAAAAATGACAGATTTGCCTACACCCAGTATTATGACAAATCTGGAAACATCAAATCATCAATGCTTTTTGATCATACGAACGACCCTGCAGAAAACACCAATGTTGTCCACAAGGATGCGTATCAAGATACTATAATGGCGTTAAGAACCGAATTAGAAAAACACATAAACAGTAGAAAATGAGGAACATAAAAAAAGCACCCGTTATCATTGGCATTATGGTATTATCCCTAGTCGCTTATGGTCAACCAAGCTATGAACCTGACTGGAAGTCATTGGATGGGCGTCCTACTCCTCAGTGGTTTACGGATGCTAAGTTTGGAATATTCATCCATTGGGGCGTCTATTCCGTCCCGGCATGGGCCCCATCAGATATCGCCGTTGGAAAAAACTTTGGACAAAAGTTCGCGGAATGGTACTGGTACCGTCTAAAAGATTCGACCAACCAGTACTTCGCACCCTATCATAAAGAGAGGTATGGCAATCGGTCCTATCAGGATTTTGCAAATGATTTTACTGCCGATCACTTCAATCCAGAAAAATGGGCGGACATCATATCCGATTCCGGCGCAAAATACGTAGTGCTCACTTCCAAACATCATGATGGCTATGCGTTATGGCCCAGTGAGCAAAGCTGGAACTGGAATAGTGTGGATATGGGCTCGGAACGTGATTTATGTGGTGAGTTGAGTGGAGCAGTGAAGGCCAAAGGTTTGCACATGGGATTCTATTATTCCCTATATGAGTGGTTCAATCCATTGTATAAAAGGGATGTTAACAGATATGTTGATGAGCACATGATACCCCAGATGAAGGACTTGGTGACCCGTTATGAACCGGATGTGCTCTGGACCGATGGCGAATGGGCCTACACATCCGATGTATGGAAATCACAACAATTCCTTGCCTGGCTTTTCAATGAATCTCCTGTAAAGGACCGGGTAGCAGTGAATGATCGTTGGGGAAAAAACACGAGAAGTACCCATGGGGGATACTATACTACGGAATATGACCACGTTTATCAAAAAGAAGGGGTGGACGATGTGTACCATCCGTGGGAGGAATGTCGTGGTATAGGCGGATCATTTGGGTATAACCGAATGGAGGACTTGAGCCACTATTCCAGTTCCAAAGCACTCGTGCACATGCTTATTGAAAAAGTAGCAAGTGGTGGAAACCTGCTCCTCAACATTGGACCTACACACGATGGCCGGATTCCTGTAATCATGCAGCAGCGATTGGCAGATATTGGCGACTGGATGGATGTGAACAGTGAAGCTATCTACAAGACTTCACCGTGGGAGAAAGCCCCTGACAAGAAGGAGTCAGGGCTGTATTTCACCAAGAAAGGAAAAGACCTTTTTGTAATTTGTACCCAATGGCGGGGAGGGCTGCAAATTCCTGTCAGTAAAGGAAAAGTTTCATTACTGGGAAGTAATACAAAGGTCTCTGTGGATAAAACCAAATTAGGAATGCGTATCAACGCCCCTATGCTAACACCGGATAAAGTACCATGTGATCATGCTTGGGTGTATAAAGTGGAAGATGCTTTTTGACATAAGTAGACCCCAAAGCCTTAAAATAGCCTGTAAATTAGTGACAACGAATATCTTTAAATAAGGGAAAACTTGTAATCTTAAGGCCATGGAAGTGGAAGGTGCACACAAAATAACCTATACAATTTTGGTGGGAAGCACCATTTTGGTGCCATTTATTGGTTTGGCAACATATTTGGCCTCAGGGGCTTCGCTAAAAAAGCATCCTTTATGGTACTTAAAATCCAAAGGTTTCTTTAAAATAGATACAGGAATGAAATTCTTATTCAAGTATACTATTATTTTTGTGCGTATTGGAAAGGCACCAAAGTTGTTCAAGATAATCTTCGACCATCTTATCGGTTTTGTTACCCGTGCCTCATACCGTGTCCAATCGCTCAAAAAAGTCGGCCGCGGTACCTTTTCGAAACACTAAGGAACTCTTCATGAAGCCTATACTAAATCCTTCTCTTCAGACATTTGACAAGATCGCTCAACTTTTGGGAATGTGCGGCAACTAAAAGTCTTACCCTAAAAGTGTATAGTTTCGACTAACGTAGGAGAACAATGAATTTGAACAAGAGTTTACATCAAGGAACGTTACGCAAATAACAAAAGAGTAACTTAAATGACGGTTATGACAATTTTTCATCAATACGTTGAAAACACTATATGAAAGCAATTAACTTCATTTGCCTATTGGCACTGTTGAATTGCACTTCCGGCAAACAGGATACACAAGAAAACGAACAGCCCAACATCCTCTTTATCCTGGTGGACGATCTAAGCAAGGAATGGATCAGTGCCTATGGAGCGGAGGACATTAGCACACCAAATATCGATGCGCTTGCCGAAAACGGCATGCTTTTCAACAACGTATATTCCATGCCCCAATGTACCCCAAGTAGGGTTACCCTGTTAACGGGCCAATATCCCTTTAGACATGGGTGGGTAAACCACTGGGACGTACCCCGATGGGGCGGTGGGGCCCATTTTGACGAAAAAAAATATCCCTGCCTTCCCCTGGAACTTAAAAAAGCGGGCTATACCACCTGTATTGCCGGAAAATGGCAAATCGATGATTTTAGGGTAGAACCGGATGCGCTCACCAAGGCCGGTTTTGATGCGTATTGCATGTGGACGGGCTATGAAACCGGTGTAGAGGCAAGTGCTGAGCGGTACCAAGACCCTTATATTTTTACCAAGGAAGGAAGTAGAGCGTATCCTGGAAAATTTGGCCCCGATATCTTTAAAGATTTCATCATTAATTTCATCGATAAAAACAAAGACGGACCCATGTTCATCTATTATCCCATGGTACTGACCCACACCCCCCTGGTAAACACCCCCTTGGATTCCGCGGATACCAAACTGGGTAAACACAAAGCCATGGTAAAATATACGGATCGGATTACCGGGGAACTTATTCGGGGCCTGGAAAAAGCTGGAATCCGCGAAAATACCCTCATCATCTGGACCACGGACAACGGATCAACCCGCGGAATAGGTGGACGAAGAAATGGAAGGATAGTCATGGGTGGAAAAGGCACCACCGCCGAAACGGGCATATGCGAACCCTTTATCGCCAATTGGCAAGGAACGATACAACCCCGAATTTCCAATGCCCTAATCGATTTTACGGATATCTACCCCACATTTTTAGATCTGGCGGAAATCCCTCCCCAAAGCATGGTCCGCAAAAATGGAAAGGAACATACCCTAGATGGCCATTCCTTCAAAAAGGTTCTCCTCAGAGGTGAAGCCAAATCCCCACGAAAGTGGATCTTGGGCATGGGCGGCGGCAATAATGCCCGGCTCACTGAAAACGGTGTCGAAAACCAATATACCTTTAGGGACAGAGTCATACGTAACGAACGTTTTAAGCTCTACATCGACTCCAAAAGGAAGCCGGAAAAATTGTACGACCTACTCCAGGATCCGAACGAAAAAAACAATATCTTGGACAGCCTAACAACCCCTAAAAGGAAAAAGAATTATCTGGCCCTTTCCAAGGTGGCACAAACTTTTCCAAAGGGAGACAATGACCCCCAATACAGCCCAAACCCAGACCAGGCATGGGATGTAGGGATTTCTGGCAAAAGCAAGGATTGGAAAATAGAGTAAGGGGATGAACTCAAGACGAGTTCAATAAATACTTTGGATAGCGGAACGGTACGCTGCGGGTGTACGACAGATTTCCGGTTTTGGGCATAAACTGTCTTTTTTGGACTTCTTTTTCATGAAAAGACCCCACCCAGCCCTGCCTCGACGGCAAGGCGGGCTCCCCGCCTTAGGCGGGAGGAGTTTCCCTCCTTCGGAGGGATTAAGGGAGGTCAAACATCAGGCTATGGAAATTTGTCGTACACCCGTACGCTGCACACTACCTGGTCTTCCGATATCATTTCCATATTTTGAGTTTGTGCTTGAACTTGAATTTGATTCTTGAATTTGAACCCGATTTCCCTATATTTGATAAAATCTACTTCCTAAAAGCCCTTACATGAACCAACTTCCTTTGACCGAAGACACCGTTACCTTTGGGTTATTATGTCTTTGCCTTGGCTTTGTATTTTATACCTCTTCCTTAAAAACGGGTTTTTGGAAAAAGTTCTATACCATTGTCCCTACCCTATTGGTGTGTTATATGTTACCCGCGGTACTAACAAGTGTGGGTCTAATTTCAGAAGAGCATTCCAACCTGTATTACATCGCCAGCCGTTACCTGCTTCCGGCCGCATTGGTTCTTATGACCCTGAGCATCGATTTAAAAGCCATAATGAATTTGGGCTCCAAGGCCTTGATCATGTTCCTTACCGGCACTGTGGGCATTATTCTTGGAGGACCCATTGCCATACTGATTGTATCCTTCTTTTCCCCGGAAACGGTGGGCGGTAGCGGATTCGATGCCGTATGGCGGGGATTGGCCACCATAGCGGGAAGCTGGATCGGTGGCGGTGCCAACCAGGCGGCCATGCTGGAGGTCTTTAAGTTTAATCCCAAGAACTTTGGGGATATGGTGCTTATCGATATTGTTGTGGCCAATATTTGGATGGCCATCATCCTATTGGGCATAGGCAAATCCGATAAAATAGATAAATGGCTCAAGGCCGATAATTCGTCCATTGAGGACTTAAAGATAAAGGTATCCGCCCATACCGCGAAGATTACTAGGGTTACCACTTTAAAGGATTATATAATGTTGCTGTGCTTTGCTTTTGTAGGTGTAGGGCTCGCCCATTTTTTGGGGCATCATTTCTCGGAATTTTTAGAAAATAATTTCGAGCTTATCCGCAACAAGGAAAAAGCACTTTCTTCTTTGGGTTCCAAATTTCTTTGGATGGTCGTTTTTTCCACAATAGTGGGTATTGGTCTTTCCTTTACCAAGGCCAAGAACTATGAGGGTGCCGGAGCCAGTAAAATTGGGGGGATGTTTATTTATATATTGGTGGCCACCATTGGTATGAAAATGGATCTAAGCCGATTTCTGGAAAATCCCGGGTTGGTGGCTATTGGACTTATCTGGATTTCGATCCATGCAGGCCTCCTTGTTCTAGTCGCCAAATTGATCAAGGCCCCCTATTTCTTTTTGGCCGTGGGCAGCCAGGCCAATGTAGGCGGGGCAGCGTCCGCACCCGTGGTCGCAGCAGAGTTTCATCCCTCGTTGACCTCCGTGGGAATTCTTTTGGCGGTACTGGGCTATGTTGTGGGAACCGCGGGCGCATATATTTGCGCTTTATTGATGGAGATGGCGTCCCAGGTGTAATCCTCCGGTATTATCGAAAGAAATCAAACAAGGCTACAACCCCATTATATGAAATCACACATGAAAATATAAAGGCCAGTACCAATCCCATGTTGATCCAAATACCGGTAGTATATCCTTGCATCAGTTTTTTGTTATTGATCAAGAACAGGATACCGATAACTACCAGTGGTAATATGAAGACATTGAATATCTGCGAGACAATCTGCATCTCTACCGGATTTGAACCGAAAATGGGAACTATCAATGCAAATAGACAGGCAAAGGCCGTAATTCCCTTAAACCTTTTTGAACTGGTATCCAACTGTCCGGACTCATAATCCGCTATCAAAATAGGCGCTATGAGCAGTATGGGAAAGATGGAAGACAATCCTGCGCTTAATGTTCCCGCAAAGAAAAGAGTAAGTGTAAATTTCCCGGCTACCGGTTGCAAGGTGTTTACCATATCCAAGACCTGGGTCACAGGTTTACCTTGATGAAAGAGGGCTCCGCAAGCAACCGCCATAACCGCTGCACTGATACCAAAGACCAAAAGGGCAGCGATAATGGCATCTTTCTTTTGGTGTTTTAAGTTTTTGATGGTCCATCCTTTTCCTTTTACGAAAAGAGGTCGTGATAAAAAGGTGGCCGCGGCCATAGTTGTCCCCACAAAAGCGGCCACCAGCATTTTACCCCCCTCTACCTTGGGAATCGAAGGTATAAGTCCTTGCACAACTTCCAAGGGCAAGGGATATACCATAAAAAGAGATATTAAAAAGGAGAGTCCCATTAGGCTCACAAAAACAATCAGGATCTTTTCAAAAAAGTATACTTGTCCACTAAAGAAGGCCAACCATGGTAGGCGAGGCTTTTACCCTAAGTTATATTCTCGCCCGGAAAGATTTAAATCCCACTGAGGTTTTTAAAGATCCACGGCCTTTACAAAAGTTGGCCATTGAGAAGTGCCCATTCATTAAAAAAGAAATTAAAATTTTGCCGATATTTGCACGTCAAATCACAACCATGAGGAATCTTTTTTACTTGGGGTGGGTACTCTTGCTCTTTTCTTGCGGAAAAAACTCTGGAGAAAGCACTATAATCCTCAACGGGGAGGTCAAAGGACTTAAAAAGGGAACCCTCTACTTGCAAAAGGTATCGGATACCACTTTGGTAACTATAGACTCCCTTTTGATACAAGGAGATGGTAATTTTAGGTTTTCGGTGCCCTTGGAAAGCCCTGAAGTCCTATATCTATACCTCGATAAAAAGGACAACAACACTGTCAACGATCGAATTACGTTTTTTGGGGAAGCCGGGGAAATGACTATAAATACTACATGGAACGCTTTTGTAAAGGATGCCGAGATAATGGGCTCCGAGACCCATAAAAAATTCGAGGAATATAGAAAAGTGATGTCCCGTTTTAATGCAAAGGACTTGGAACTCATAAGGTATGCCAGCAACCCGGAAGCCCCTTTGGATTCGCTACAAATGGATTCCGTCCAAAATAACCGCGATATGAACCTCAAACGTAGTTATGCCTTTGCCCTAAATTTTGCCCTAAACAATAAAAATTCCGCTATTGCACCCTATATCGCCATGACCGAAGTAGCAGATGCCAACAAGAAATACCTGGATTCTATTTACGAATCCCTAAACCCGGAAGTAGCGGCATCAAAATATGGCAAAGAATTAAAGGCATATCTGGAGGGTATCTGAACAAACGAATACTTCTCCTTCCCTGTAAAAGAAAAAATGAATCGCTCCAAACGAATACATTAACCTGCTAGCACATTTACCTTGCCTACCAGATCGGTAGCCTTTTTTTCCAGCTCCTCGCGGACCGCCTTAAAATGGTTCTTTTTAT
>JBCBSN010000092.1:0-15619 GCA_039819225.1 Bacteroidota bacterium
TGCCCCAAAAAAGGGTCTTGTTTTTAACAAAAAAGTAACTGTTATGGACTATCAAGTAGAAGATTCCCAGCTTATCCAATTGTACGAGAACGGGGATGAAAAGGCACTGGAAACCCTCATAGACCGCTACAATCAACGCATCAGTAGTTTTATCTATTCCAAAGTAAATGACCGGGAAGTCACTGAGGACATTTTTCAGGACACCTTTATAAAAGTAATCCGCACCTTAAAGAAGGGAGCGTATAGGGAAAAGGGTAAATTCCTTCCCTGGGTTATGCGCATTGCCCATAATCTCATCATAGATCATTTTAGAAAACATAATAGGTTGCCCTTGTTCAGGGGAGGGGATGTTTTTAATGTTTTTTCGGTAATTAGTGATGAAGGGTTGAATATTGAAAAACAATTGATCAAAGATCAAATAAATACGGACTTGGCCGTACTCATAGAAGAACTTCCGGCAGACCAGAAGGAAGTATTGATCATGCGCATATACAAGGACATGAGTTTTAAGGAGATTTCCGAAAATACGGAAGTAAGCATCAATACCGCCCTAGGGAGAATGCGTTATGCCTTGATCAATCTAAGAAAGCTGGTAGACCAGAATAGTATTGTTTTAACGAATTAATAGGCGGTAGGTCGAGCCATTTCGCTATATTTATTCCTCATACGTTTCCTTAATGAAACAATGAAACATACAAATATGGGGAAAACTAACGCTGAGTATCAAAAAAAACACAAACTTGTTAAGGCAAAGCCCGAAACCGTGGAATTTTTGTTGAATTATTCCAAGTCCTTAAAATTCACAAAGGCAAAAGGAATACCTTTTGAAAGCAACATGAACTAAACGGTTGGTAAATCTTTACAATAAACCCTTAGGAATTATCCTAAGGGTTTTTTTATATCCCAAAATACTTGGGCCCATTTGGCTTATCGTATCCACACCTAGCCTACACAACTGGCCATATCCAACTACCAAAAATCAATTTTATTGTGCAAAAAATGGAAAATTGTAGTTTCACATCAAAAACTGCGTGTTTGACAACATAGTTTTTTAGGATCAGCACCGTTTCTCTAGTTTTATCCCATAATTAATCATCAAGAATTCAAAGATTTACAAAATTATATTTAGCTAACGTACCAATAATTTAAAACTCGGAACCCCCGATCTAAACCACAGAACAAAGCCCTTATGGAAACACAAATCGATGATTCAGTATTAGTAAGAGATTATATTAGCGGAGATGAAAAATCCCTTGAAATCTTGATCAACCGCCACAATCAACGCGTAACCAGTTTTATTTACTCAAAAGTATTGGATCGCGATATTACAGAGGACATATTTCAGGACACCTTTATCAAAGTAATCAAGACCCTTAAAAAGGGAAGCTATAGCGAGGAAGGAAAGTTTTTACCTTGGGTAATGCGCATTGCCCACAACCTCATTATTGACCACTTTAGGAAGAACAAGAGGATGCCCATGTTCGAAGGCAATGATGATTTTAATATTTTCTCCGTAATCGGAGATGAGAAATTAAACGCCGAAAAACAACTGATCAAGGACCAAATCACCTCAGATCTTAAACATCTTATAGAGGAATTGCCTGATGACCAAAAAGAAGTATTGATCATGCGTATCTATAAGGATATGAGCTTTAAGGAGATTTCCGAAAATACCGGAGTAAGCATCAATACGGCACTTGGAAGGATGCGCTATGCCTTGATAAACCTCAGGAAAATTATTGATCGGCACAATATTGTGCTCACCAATTACTAGACTTGCCCTCCTAGGTAAACAATATTTCTTTAGTAGTCCCGTTATGTATTCATAACAATATGACTACTATGGAAAAAGTTTACTCTAAACACCAAAAAGATTATCGCGTTGTTAAGGCGTGTGCAGAAACCGTACAATTCTTGCTGGCCTATTCCAGATCACTTCATGTAGTAAGGTACAAAGACCTTACTTTTGAAAGTATTCTGAACTAGGGTGGGCTAACCCAAACCCAATAGTTGCATTGCCCTACCGGTGCAGCACTGAATGGGAAAAATAATACTAATTTCGTTTCGTACTATTCAAAAACGATAGGTACGTTTGGAACAATTCTTTGGGCTCGCTATCCGCGGGCCTTTTTGTTCTTATAGTAACTTGTCAACACCGATTTTCTTCCCACTGTATTGGTAATGATGTCGTTTTCCAAATTCCATCCGCGAGCAGGGGAATATTCACGGCCATACCAAATCATCTGTAGATGCAGATCATTCCATAGACTTTTTGGAAAAAGTCTTTTTGCATCTCGCTCCGTTTGCACAACATTCTTCCCATTGGACAGTCCCCAACGGTACATGAGTCTGTGAATATGGGTATCCACTGGAAAGGCGGGAATACCAAAGGCCTGGGATACCACAACGCTTGCCGTTTTATGGCCAACAGCTGGAAGTTGTTCCAAAAGCGCTATTTCGGTAGGAACATCTCCCTGGTATTTCTCGATCAATATCCTGGACAATCCATATATTCCTTTGGACTTCATAGGGGAAAGTCCAACAGGTTTAATAATATCACGTATTTCCTCTACGCTAAGCTTCACCATATCATAAGGATTATCCGCCTTGGCGAATAACAAGGGCGTAATCTGGTTTACCCGGACATCTGTACTTTGCGCAGATAGCAGTACAGCTATCAAAAGGGTATAGGGATCCTTATGCTCCAAGGGGACCGGTATGGTAGGATAAAGTTTTTTTAGCGTTTTTATAACAAAATCCACTTTTTCCGCTTTCTTCATTTTGTTTAACTTTGATTAAATTTTTTTAAACACAAATAGTACTTATTAGATGAATACACTAAAAACGGGAGACAAGGTACCCGCATTTTCAGCTCAGGATCAAGATGGCAATACTATCAATTTATCCGATTATAAGGGGAAAAAGCTTATTGTTTTTTTCTATCCTAGGGCAAACACACCCGGATGCACGGCAGAAGCCTGTAATCTCAGGGACAACTACACGGAATTGCAGTCCCAAGGGTATGAATTACTTGGGGTAAGCGAAGATTCGCAGCGAAAGCAGGCTAATTTTAAAAACAAATATAATTTCCCATTCCCTTTGCTGGCGGATGAGGCGCATATCGTGATAGAGGCGTTTGGGGTCTGGGGGCCCAAAAAATTTATGGGTAGGGAGTTTGATGGTATTCATAGAAAGACATTCGTAATCAACGAAGAAGGTGTCATCTCCAAGGTAATAGATAAGGTTAAGACAAAAGATCATGCAGCCCAATTACTATAGATCGGCCGTATTCCGAGGCTAGCGTGAAGAATCAAGAATATTTTTAAAACCTTCTTTTTAGGGAGGTTTTTCTGTTTTTAATGGTCGAATCAGAGGTTGCTCAAAAACTTGGAAAAAAACACTCCTAGAAATTTATTCCCTGATGTTTTTCCGCTAATTTTCCTGGAATTTTAGCCAGAGTAATGACAGCAAAAAAGGAAATACGGAAAATGGTTCTCTTTTTGGAGCAGATTATAGCTGCTACCAAAATAGCCGAGGACTATTATGAAGAAGAACTAAAGCAGATTCATCCCAAGTTTAAAAAAAGTGCCGTAAACCTAATCCACTACCGGGCTTTCCGAAGTTTTGACATCAGAAACCTGCAGAAAGGACTTTCCCATTTAGGCCTGTCCAGATTGGGAAAGGCAGAAGCCCATTTATTGACCAGCCTTCAAATGGCGAAGGCAATATTGGAAGGCATTCTTGAGCCCGGCAAAACAAGAATTCCAAGATCGCACCTCAGCTTTGCCGAAGGCAATAACCTGTTACCCCTAAATACAGATGCATTATTAGGGTCCAAGCCGATGAAGAGACCTGTTAGGATAATGGTAACACAACCTGCGGAAACCGCATCGAACACCAAACTGGTTACCCAAATGGTAAGATCAGGAATGGACATTGCCCGAATAAACTGTGCCCATGACGGCCCCGAGGTTTGGAAGCGCATCATCCAAAATGTTCAGGATATAAATACCGTTTTTGATAAGGAAGATAAAATATGTATGGATCTGGGAGGCCCTAAAATTAGGGTCGGTACTATATATACCGGATCCACCATAGTTAAATATGCGCCGCAAAGGGATGAAAACGGCGAAGTAAGGGAGGCTTCCCTGATCGTATTGGTAGCGGATCCCATAAAGAAACCGGATAAGGATAAAAATCTGCTCTTGTTCCCAAAGGAATGGATAAGCCTATTGGAACCGGGAAAAAGTATTCGGTTCACGGATTCCAGGGGAAAATCACGCAAGTTCCAGATAACTGCACTTTTTGAGGGAGGGGCCGTAGCCTATGGCAATAAGACCGCATATTTAAAAGAAGGGTTGGAAGCATGGGTCAAAAAAGGAGGCCAAAAGCATTTTGCCAAAATTAAGGAAGTCCACTTTTCTACAAATCGATTTTTATCCCTTAAAGTAGGGGATATAATGACCATGGAAAGAGAAGGTGTACAAGAAAGTAATGGGTTGGCCACGGGAGATTTTTTAAAACCTCGGATCTCCTGTACTTCGGCCGCGGTTTTTACTTATGTACGGGTAGGGGAGCGGGTACTTTTTGATGATGGCAAGATAAGCGGAAAGATTATTGGTGTTTCCCCTGAAAGTATGGACATTAGGGTTACCCATGCCAAAACTACGGGGAGTATTCTTAGGGAGGATAAGGGCATAAACTTTCCGGATACGGACCTTAAGATCAATGGACTTACCGAAGTGGATAAAAAAAACCTGCCCTTTATTGCAGAGCATGCGGATATCGTGAACCTTTCTTTTGTTAATCGCAGGGAGGACGTTGAGGAATTGCTCCAGGAACTGGAGAGCTTGCCCAATGGTCGAAATCTGGGTATTATACTAAAGATAGAGACCAAAGCAGGGATAGAAAACCTAACCGACATTCTGTTGGCGGGGATGCGGACGTATCCCATTGGTCTTATGATCGCCAGGGGGGATCTGGCCGTGGAATGTGGTTGGGAAAATATGGCTATGATCCAGGAAGAAATGCTTTCGCTATGTATGGCCTCCCACATACCGGTAGTCTGGGCAACTCAAGTATTGGAAAATTTGGCCAAAAAAGGCATCCCCTCCAGGGCGGAAATTTCGGATGCCGCTATGTCCCAAAGGGCGGAATGCGTAATGCTGAACAAAGGCCCGCATATAATAGAAGCTATAAAACTATTGGATGATATCTTGGAAAAAATGAGTCAGTATCAATATAAAAAATCCCCCACCTTACCAGCCATGGAGATGCACTTTGGCGAAAAAAGCTAGAATAAGGCTGTTCTGGTGTGAGGCAAGGTAGGGGCTTAAGTCTTGGCCGTCGCCTTAGGCTCCAATATTTTGCGTGTAAACAGTTCTTTTTCCTTTATAACCTCGGCGATTCCTTCGGGCAACATGTCTTCCCAGCCCTCCTCATTGTTGACCAGTTTTTTAAAGACGTCCCTGGAAAAAATATGCAAAATCTCAGGGTCATAATCAATAATGTCCATTACCTTGCCATTGTACTTGAAGAATTTATACAACTCCTTCATACGCGGATGGACCTTTATATTGTTACTGGTCATGATTTGCCCAGTATCCGTATTGATCATGGGATATAAGTACACTTGAAGCTCCTTAAAGAACAATTTTCCAAAAGCTTCCAGGATACCGCCGCTTAAGTGCCTATAGTACTTTTCATCAAAGATATCCACCAGATTGTTCACACCCATGGTAAGACCAATATGGGCCTTGGTATAGTTGTTTAAATATTCCACCAAACGGTAATATTCCTGAAATTTGGAAATCATTACCGTATGGCCTAAACTGCAAAGCAGTTCCGCACGGTCCATAAAATCCTGTTCATCTATTTCCCCGGAGGCCCTAAGGTTGGAAAGGGTAATCTCAAAAATAACGATTACCTTGTCCATATCCACCGCAGGGTCCCGTAAAAAGATATCATAGGATTTATCGAACATGTCCATGTTCACCTTGGTCACGGGCCTAAAACTGCCCCTAAGTGCCAGGATGTTCTTTTTATAGAGCACCGCAGCTGGCAGCAAATTATTGCCATCCGGGCCAAACATCACGGCATCCGTCATATCATTGCGGATCAATTGCAGGCTCATAAGCCTGTTATCCACATTCTTAAAGCTCGGTCCGGAAAAATTCACCATATCGATTTCAATAGTATCCTTGTCAATATGGTCGTACAAATATTTTAGTAGTTTCCTGGGCTTGTGATATTTGTAAAATGCCCCGTAGATAAGATTCACCCCAACAATGCCCAAGGTCTCTTGCTGCAAACGGGCTTCGTTCTGTTTAAAGCGGATATGTAGAACTATTTCATCAAACTCTTTTTGGTTGGGATCCAATTGAAAACGGATACCCACCCATCCATGGCCTTTATAACGTTTGGAAAAATCTATGGTGGCTACGGTATTGGCATAGGAAAAGAACAGACGCTCCGGATGTTTTTCCCTGCTTATGCGTTCTTCCATCAAACGCATCTCATGGGAAAGCATTCTTTTAAGCCTGGCTTGGGTGACATATCGACCATCTTCTTCAACACCATAAATAGAATCGCTAAAATCCTTGTCATAGGCACTCATGGCCTTGGCTATGGTACCGGACGCGCCCCCAGATCTAAAAAAATGCCTTGCCGTTTCCTGGCCGGCACCTATCTCTGCAAACGTTCCGTAGATATCGGGGTTTAGATTTATTCTTAGGGTCTTGGCCTTTACGGAGGGAATGTTCTCAAATGCAGTGTCCCGTTTTAGAACTGAAGCCATTATATGATTTTTGCTGGTAACAAAGTTAAAAAGAATGGGTAATCTAATAGATAAATAAGTTATAAATTTGAAATTAATGGATGAAGGGTTAAGAGTTACTTTTTTGGGCACTGGAACCTCTCAAGGAATCCCTGTTATCGGGAGTGACCATGAGGTATGCCTAAGCAAGGATCCCAGGGACAAAAGACTTCGTACCTCCGTTCTTCTTTCTTGGAAGGATTTCAACTATGTAATAGACTGTGGCCCCGATTTTAGGCAGCAAATGCTTGCCCATGATGTCAGCAAATTGAACGGCATTCTTTTTACCCATGAACATGCCGATCATACGGCGGGCATTGACGATATACGGCCCTTTTTCTTTAGACAGGGAGACATCCCAATTTACGCGGATCAAAGGGTCATAAGCTCACTAAAGCAACGTTTCGACTATATTTTTGCCGGTGCAGATCGCTATCCCGGGGCACCGGCCGTGGAAGTGAGACTTATACGGGAAAGGTCTCCCTTTACCCTAGGTGATTCCGTGGTAGTCCCTATAGAGGCATGGCATAATCGCCTGCCGGTCTTAGGTTATCGGGTCAAGGACTTCACCTACCTCACCGATGTAAAATCCGTTACCTCTGAAGAAACAGAAAAAATAAAGGGATCTAAAGTATTGGTGATCAATGCCTTAAGAAAAGAGCCACATCATTCCCATTTTAATCTGGAACAAGCTTTGGACTTTGCCAAAAAAATCCAAGCGGGAAAAACCTATCTTACCCATATTAGCCATTTGTTAGGTTTTCACGAGGAGGTGGAAAAAAATCTTCCCAAAGATGTACATTTAGCCTATGACAATCTAACCATCCATTTATAACTTTTGACCATGAAGCACAAAATATTCCTTTATCTCTTTGTATTTGCCGCCTTGATCGCGCTGTATCTTTTTGTGAGCAATGGAAATATGCAAAAGGACAAACAAACAAAAATAACGGAGCTGCAGACCAAAATAACGCAACTTCAGGATTCTGTTCAAGAACTGAATATAACTCTTTTGGACGTTCGCCATTTTTCACTTAAAAACAATGACTATGCCCTGGAATACTATGATCATCTAAAACTGGGAGATCCGGAACGCTACATTGCGGACAAACTGTTGGAGACCAATGAGCGACAGGGAGACAATCCCTTGGTGCCTTATGAGGGAATGGAGGGCGATTTTAAGATCAATAAGATAAACGTGCTTAACCATCGTTGGATACTTACGGAGTTTACCGATGGAAAACATTGGGGCGAAATGCTACTGGAGTATGAGTTAAAGGACGATCTTGGGATAGACTTTACCTTGGCGAGCCACTTGCTGTATTCAAGCACTTTCTAAATCCTATCTCCCAGCCATTTTGAAAAGGATCGGAAATTATCCGGGGACACACCATGTCCCATGGGGTATTCTTGGTAAACATGGTCGATCCCCAAGGATTCTAGAATGCCGGGGGCCTTTTGGGCCCATTCCGGGGGAATAACTTGATCCACTTGTCCGTGCGAAGCATAGATTTCCAGGTTCTTAAAATCGCCCTGGCTATAACGGTCCGTCAAGATGCGTTCATTGATATAACCACTAAGGGCCACAACACGTTTAATACGTTCGGGGTAGGAGAGGGCCACTGCGTAACTCAGAACAGTACCCTGGGAAAAGCCCAATAGACTAATGTTGTCCTTGTCCAAATGATAGGCGGCACAAGCTTCTTCGATAAAGCGCAAAATAAGGTCCCTGGATAAGATGGCCTGTTTATCATCGCTCCATTTACCTTGCTCCGCATCAAAATTTATGGCATACCAAGCGTAGCCGAAAGGCTGTAGCGTATATGGCGCCCTTACAGAGATGATGCATAGCGCTTTGGGCAATTCCGGGGCAAACGAAAAAAGATCATCTTCGTTGCTGCCGTACCCATGGAAAAGAAAGAGAACGGGCACCGGACCCCTCTCCAGGGAGGAAGGCCTAATACGATGTTCCAAAGATAAAGGGGCCGTAGTCATCTAAGGAATAAAGGTAAACCATTTTTGAAAATAAGGTCCCAAAACAGGAATTGGTTTTTCCATACCTTTTAGGGCTCCTGTAAGGCCATAGATCACTAGCCCAAAATAGACGATATACATCCCATACCAGATGTACCAATTGAACCAGGTACTCAGAAAGAGGGCAAAACCGAGAAAACAGAGATGTAGGCCAAAGGCCTGCCGGGTATGGTAGCGCGCAAAGGCATCCCCTGGTTCGGCATTCATGGTCATGGCGATCAAGGCTCCCACCATAGTGATATAGGCAATGATAGCCGTAGTTCTGCCATTTTTTGTTTCCATGGCTATCAAAAAAATAGTTCTGGGAATACGGACGCCCAAGAAAAAGGTTTAGTTACCCTATGGTCCCGATAACGGGTACAGGCTCTTCCTTTAAGTTAATGGCGTTTATAAGTCCCAGCACCCATAAGACCAAAACTCCTAAACCGATTATTGTGGTAATAATGGAAAGGGAGCCTGGCAAAATTGCACCCAGAACCGAATTTGCTATCCCCAAAATTGCTATGCGCAAAGATTGACCAATATGGAACTTGGCAAAAGCATTGTTCTTGGAACTGTTCATTATAAAAGCGATAATTAAACCTATAATGGTGATATAGGCAATGATGGCAATCGTTTTTCCGTCTTCTTTTGTTTGCTGACTCATAAGATCAATAATTTTAGGCTGTGGTTATTCAATTCAAAGATAATTAAAATACAGAAGCCCCATTGTTGATTGCCCCGTAGATTTTCCCTTTGAGCTTTTCGCCCAAAAAGATACTGTTCTTAGAAGTAGACCAAATATGTTCCGCTCCTAAAACATAGTCGAAATCCGGATCAAAAAGCGTCATATTCGCTATCTCCCCCTCCTTGATGGAAGGTTGTTCCACGTTATAACGGGTTCTGCCCCTGGTCAATATTTCTACGGTCTTTTCGGCTCCAAAAAGAACGTTAAGGGCACCAAAGGCGCTTTCCAGACCCACCGTGCCATAGGCCGCATTATCAAACTCTACTTTCTTAAGCTCAATATTCATGGGGGAATGGTCACTTACCACAAAATCTATTACCCCCTCTTTAATTCCTTTGGTCAAGGCCTTTATATCCTTTTTTGAACGCAAGGGCGGAAGGGTTTTATAGGTAGAATCAAAATCCTCCAAAGTCTCGTCCGTAAACCAAAGGTTATGTACGGCCACACTACAACTTACATCGAGCCCTCTTTTTTTTGCCTCGGAAATTAGGTTGACCGAACGTGCCGTTGAAATAGTGGGGATATGCAATTTGCCCCCGGCATATTCCAGCAAGAACAAATCGCGTGAAACACGCAATTCCTCGGCCAAGGTAGGGATTCCCTTTAGACCAAGTCTAGTGGACACTTCGCCCTCCTGTACCACACCCTTTCCCGCAACGGAGGTATCCAAGGGAAAGGAATGTACCAGACCACCAAAATTCTGGCAATACTGCAGTGCAATTTTTAACAAATTGGCATTGGACAAGGAGAATTTATAATCATAAAAACCAACGGCCCCGGCCTTCTTCATATCATAGAGTTCGGCTAAATCCTTTCCGCGACCACCTGCCGTTAGACAGCCTAAAGGGTGTAGACCGGTAACCTGCCCCTTACCGGTATTCTTAAGGAACACAATATTCGAACTGGTATCGGGCACAGGATGGCTATCCGTATTTAAGACCACATCCGTAAAACCACTTTTGGCAGCCGTTTGCAATCCATTTGCAATGGTCTCCCGCTCTTCAAAACCCGGCTCCCCAAAACTGACACCACCATCAAACCAACCCGGTGATACATGAAGATTAGGTAGTGCAACTATCTTGACCTTTTCACCCGGATCAATTTTGGCGGCGATTTTTTGAATTCTACCCCTAACCAACAAAATATCCCTTTTTTTGGTATGAAGACCCTTGTTGCCGGAATCCAGGATCAGGGCGGACTTTAAAAGTATGTTCATGGAAGGAATTTTTGGATGAGTATTTCAGCCAAAAGAAACAGTATCGCTAAAATAATAAACCATTTCCAAAGCTCGGTTATTCGGTTGTCCTTTTCAATTGTGGAAAACAGGGATGTCATAGATTCCAAGTATAATCCATTCGTCAAGTCCCTGGCATCCAAATACTCAAGTTTCCCTTCTTTTCTCAAGTGGTTAAAGCCAATGCTTCCCACCTCCTTTTCCGATTGGTAAATACCGTACACCCCTGGATCTTTCGGGTTTTCATCAAAGGTTAAGGTTACCTTGTTGGCCGTTGGGTTCTGTAAAGGGATAAACTGATATTCTTTCAAACCAACTTTTAGAATTTCTTCATTCTCCAATTTCAAGGGCACGTCTACAGCTATACCCTTTTCCATAGGGGTATAAAGTTGGGGTAATTTTAGGCTATTGTAGCCCATGCTATAGAATGTTGGAACAATTAAGGGCGAATTCTTAAAATTGGAATTTCCCTGGGATATCGGGGCCGTAAAAAAGTGCACTCCCCTGTTGCCCAAAAGAAAGGGCAACTGATCGGAATAACCCAGAATAAACGGCAAACCGGAACGCATTTGGTAAGATGAAAGTACATTGGGGTATTGAAAATTGGTCACATTTTCTTCAAATACATCCTTATATAAAGGATGTGAAAATGAAATGGTGGTGATATTTCGCTTTATTTCCTTTTTTTCCCCATAGGTCGTAGAACCATACTGCTTTCCTAGACTGTTGTACCTATCAGTTTCAATATCCATAGCGGGTATCACGGTAAGCCAGCCTCCTTTGGACGTAAACGAGTGCAGACTGGTAACCAGAGCATTGGGTATGGTCTGTAACTCATTCAGTATAATCAGGTTTTGAGCTTCCAACTTGCTATAGTCCAATGTTTTGAGTGTACTTGTGTTGAACAAAAATTCATCCGAGGTGTAGATTCTTTTAAGAAAATCATGATTTCCCAGGCCTATGGCCAGAACCTTGATTTTTTCCTTTTTGGCAATGGTAAAAAAGAGTTGGTTGTCATAGGAGAGCCCGGTATCCATGATTTCCATTTTTCCCTTTACCTCAGTGTTGTCGGAAATCGTAAAATTGACACTGGTCCTGCCCTTATCATCAAAAATGGCCGAAGTTTTGGCCATGAGCACCTCACCGTTAAAAAGTGAAACAGGGATATCCTCGGTATTCTCATCGGCGGTTAGGAGGGCGGTAAGTTCAATACTCTCGGGGGTGGAATTCTTTATAAATATGGAATCCAAGGATATGTTGGCCAAATTGTCCGGTTTAAGCTGCACCATATATTCCTGAATTCCTTTAAGGGAGTCCGCACTTTGTGAAACAATCCGTTGTTGAAAATCCGAAATAACGATCAAGTTTTTTATACTGTTGGGATCATCTTCAAAGAAAGACCGCCCTTTAAGCCGAATATCATCCAACTTCAATTGTTTGGTAGTGTAGGGAAGTGTTAACCAATCATTTTGGACTTCCTTTAACCTTACGCCCCTAAAAACCTTTTCATTGGTAAATAGGGTAAAAATATCCTCTTCATCAATATATTTCAGTAGTTCCTGAACGGCCCGATCCAATAAGGGGGTACCGTCCCTCTTTAATTCCATGCTAAAAGAATCGTCCAGGTATATGACCGTCTCTTTTGTGGAAAGTGCGTTTTTTTGTGGAAGAAAGGGTTTTGCGAAAGCTAAGATCAGGGCTATCAAAAGCCCCCCCCTGGTTAGGAGCAGTAACCATTTTTTAAGAACGCTGCTCTTACGGGATTTTGCCACTACCCGTTGCAATAACTTCACATTGGTAAAGGGCGTCCTTTTAAAACGACGGAGTTGGAACAGGTGGATAAAAATGGGAATCAATAGCGCAAAGAGGGACCAAAGGAGTTCTGGATGGGTAAACTGCATTACTTAGAGACTGTTTTGAAACATGTCAATTATTTTTTTATGTCCCTTTTTGCGCTTTATTTCGTTAAAATTTTGAACCGTAGCTAAGGCTATGCTTAAAAATTTTGCCTCATAATCCATCAAAAACGATCCATAAAGAATTCTAACCACATATTTCAAAACAGTCTCTTAGTTTGATTGTGCAAAGATAGGCAATTCAATACGTATAGTTCAAGAGCATTTCCAAAAGTTCCTTGTGGGATAAACCACAGCTTACGTTTCTATCCGTCAGCTTCAACAAAAAAAGAAGTAGTCGACCATAGGTTTGTGTCCCAGTATCGAAAAATAGTTTCGTATCATGGCCTGTGCCCGTTCATTGGCCACTGTAACGATGCTCTGTGGCATCTCCAATGTTTCCAATTCGCCATAATGCAACATTTCCGTTCCATAGATTTGCTTTCCAATTTTTTTGGGATTGTCACACAACCAATAAAAGTCTATTTGCCTGGTGATTAATCCTTTTGCTATTTCCTTTCCTTTGGTGCCCGCACCCCATACGGCCAGCGGTCTATTTTTTTGATACTCCAGTTTTAAGAAATAATACAGTTTTATTTCCAGAAAATAATTTTGGGCATAGTGCTCACTGGTTCGGGAGGTGCGGGTGTCATAATCCCGCCAATAATGCAAAACCTGATCGCACGGAATGCATTTAAGCCCTTTTTCGTAAAACCGGAAGGTAAGGTCATAGTCTTCAGGATAGCGATTGGATGCAAAGGCTCCACAGGTTTCAAAATCGTTTCGATGAGCCATCCAGCAGGGAGAGGGTACCACGCACTCCTTGTATATCTCGGTATATCGAAGTCCGCTTTCCGCTAGGCCATTCAGCCATTCCTCATAGCGTTGGTATCCATTACTAATGCCCCGATGGGAAAAGTAGCGCACCTTTCCCACGGCCAAATGACCCAGTCCCTTTTGGGCTAGGGCATTTACCATCCAACCCAGCTTATGCGGAGGCATCTTATCGTCCGAATCCATTCGGGTAATGTACATACCCCGGCTTTGGGCATATCCTGTTTGTAAAGCGGGAATAATCCCGTTTCCTTCATTTTTGAACACCCGGATCCTGGGATCCTTTGCGGCAAAACCTACGAGCAGTTCCCAGCTACCGTCCGTAGAATGATCATCCACGGACAAAAGCTCCCATTCCCGATATGCTTGATTACGGATAGATTGCAAGCATTCCGTAAGAAAGGCTTCCGTATTCTTGAACGGCATAATAATACTGACGAGCCCATTTTGCATCCTGCCAAGGTAGGCATTTAGGGCCTAACGCAAATCCCTGTTTCATAAAGGGTCTGGGGAATGGTCCCAAAATATGTGGGTTGTTGTATTATCCCGACCAAACCTTTAGAGAACTAAAAAAGCTTTTTATATTTGCACCCGTCTATTTTGTTTTCGGAGGAATGGCAGAGTGGTCGAATGCGGCAGTCTTGAAAACTGTTGAGGGTCACACCTCCGGGGGTTCGAATCCCTCTTCCTCCGCAAAAGGAAACCCTGGCAAATTGCCAGGGTTTTGTATTTCCCATAGCGAATGAAACTTGTTTCAATTAAGCAAAGGGAAATGCAAAAGCTCTAGGGTGTAGCCCGATGGTTTCCATGCTTGTCAAGGATACCCATCTAGGACGCGCGAAGCGAATCCCTCTTCCTCTGCTGAGTAGTATCCAAAAGCTACTATAAAGGGGGTGTCTAAAAAGTGTCATTCCGAATGAAAAGAGGAATCTCTAATGATTTTAACTATTTCATTATGAATTAATTGAGATTTCTCGACTGCGCTCGAAATGACAATTCCAATGCTTTTTGGACACCCTCTTTTTCATTCTTATTGATTTTATATGATATTGTCCTATAAAACCCTAACAAACGGGACTATTAAAAAAGACCCTAAATGGGACCAATTCTTGTTCGGCAAATCCATTTTACACTTTTGTCCTCTAAAACGGCCCATTTAAGGGATGTAAATCTGCAGAGAAGTGAGACATATAAACGATATATGATCAATGATGATATATTCCTATATTAGTTAATAACTATATTCCCCCGTTACCATGAATAAAAGTTATAAGATATGAAAAAGCTCACCACATGTTTACTACTCTTCATTATTGGGCATGGCTCATTGTGCTCACAAGAATTCGTAATAGACTACAATTACTATCCTGCAATAGGACCTGAAAAAAACATTGCTATTATGTATTTTGGGGGCTCCTCGGGCGGATATCCATTCGACCCTTATTACCAAAACAAATTAACGAAATTAGGTTACCCTTGTATTGGAGTGGCCTACTTTAAGACCAAAAATACACCAAAGATTCTCTCAGAAATACCCCTTGAATATTTCGAGCAGGCCATTGAAATGTATTTAGAAAGACCTGAAATAATGGGTAAGAAACTGGTAATCATAGGAATTTCAAAAGGTGGTGAATTATCTTTACTTTTAGCTTCTAAGTATTCAGGGATTAATGGTGTAATTGCGGAAGTACCGAGTCATGTAGTATGGGAAGGAATAAATGCTGATTGGGGTTCCTCAAATTCTAGCAGTTGGTCTTATCAGGGAGAACCAATACCATATGTGCCAGACGATACAAGTTCACAAAATAGTTTTCTTGAATTGTATGAATTGTCCTTACAACAAAAGGAATATGTTGAAAAAGCCAGAATCCCAGTTGAGAAAATAAAAGGTCCTATTCTAATAGTCTCTGGAGTGGATGATAAAATGTGGCCTTCCACGTTTATGGGAGATGAAGTAATTAAGCGTCTAAAGGACAACAATTTTCCATATTGGTATAGACATGACGCTTACCAAAATGCAGGACATATACTTCATCCAAAATATTTACGATTCGGTGGCACAAAGAAATTCCTTTCTTTGT
>JBCBSN010000093.1:0-15576 GCA_039819225.1 Bacteroidota bacterium
CCAGGTTCTTTTCAGGGAATCCTATTGGAGGTTGGGGCATCGCCGGAAATGCTTACAGGGCAATTGATGTATTTTAGCTTTATTACCCTTTTGACCATTGGCTATGGGGATATTGCCCCGATTACGGAATTGGCGCAAAAAGCGGCCATACTTATTGGATTGATGGGACAGTTTTATTTGGTGATCATCATGGCCGTAGTAGTGGGGAAATTTGTAAACCAAAGGCACGGCCGGTAAAATTGGAAAAACTAAAATAACGGTCGTTTCGTTCTTTCAAAGGTTACGTTTGGCGGAATTTCCGTTACTCAACTCCCTGTAAAGAATATTCCATTTCCCTGACTAAAGTAGAAATGACCACATGATCGGTTTTCCGCAACGTATGGTATGGGTTCTTTTATGTGTACTGATGTACGCTCCGTTATATGCCCAGGAAACGGTTTCCCTAGATCGGGAATTTGCGCTTTCCTCCGCGAACGATGCCTTTGTCCTATGGCAAAACTCCGATCGGTTTTATAGCTTCGGCTTTGGTGCCCATCTAAGATTTAAGAAGGAGCGATTCTTGGGCCTTCAGGATATCTTCATAAAAAGGGAAGATTATTTTTTTGAGTTGGGGGTTCGTCTGGAAGGATACACCCCCACCAATAAGGAAGTAACTCAAATGGACATACAAGGGAACACCGTTTCCTTTGACCGCCCCTTTGCCGGATTGCTCTACGGGACTTTGGGAGCTACCTATGCTTTTGAACGATCCTTCGTCAGGGGCAAGCTTTTGTTGGGGGTTCTGGGCCCTTCTTCCATGGCCGACGATTTCCAGGGATGGTTCCACAGAAACATTACCAATGATCCGGTCTTTGACGAATGGAGGTTTCAGGTGCCCGATCAAGGGGTACTAAATACGGATATCACCTATGGATATGATTTTATGCCTTATGCTAAAGTCCTTAATATTTATGGGGCCCTAAATGCCCGCTTAGGCAATTTATATATAGACACCAGCCCTACCCTGGGGTTTAGGGTAGGCAAGTTTAAAAAGCTATCAAAATCTATCGCTATGGGCAACAATATCCTCTCAGATTCCAATGAGACAGAGTTCTTTTTGCAAACCGCCATAAAGGGAACCATTACTATGTTTGACGCTACTGCTCAAGGGAACCTGTTTCACAGGCAATTTGAACATGCCATAGCGGACTTGAGCAACTTCCACACTACATTTTCCCAGAGCCTCTATTTTTCCATCAGGTGGTTTTCCATGGGCGTGGAGCATTACTTCACGTTTCGAAAAGTAGTCCCTAAGGAGACACATGCCTTTGCCCGGATCCTCCTGAAATATCGATTTTAAGAAAGAACGCGACAAACGTACCGGACAAATCCTTAATTTGATACATTGATACTCTCCTCCAAGAGGGCCCCAACCAGTTCCTTGGCATATTGCGTGGAGGTCTTTTCGATGGAACCTGGGTCTTTGAGTTCAAATCTGCCGACCCATTGCAAGTTGTCACCGTTGGCTTTTTTAATGTCGTACAGACTGCTTTCCAAAACGTATTTTACGCCGGAAACCAATTGGTCCGGTTCCCAAGTGGTCATTGGATAATACGCATAATAGCGTCCAAATCTGCCATACCGGGCGGGAATATAGGTAGTCCCCACATTTCCTGGAATAACATCCGTATACTCCTGGGCATTGACCAGATTGGTGATGATAACACCGTCAAAGCCATCGGAGACCAAATTACTCTTAACATTTTGAATTTCGCCATCCGTAAACTTCCGATCCAGATTTTTGGTCCCGTCAACGGTGTAGGAAGCAATGGCTTCAATACCGTTGGCCTTAAGTTGTGCCACAACCTGGTTTTCAAATTTCAACCGGGCCGTGTTGTCCTTTGAACGTCCCAGCACAAGAATTTTATCATAATCCTGTTTGGCATTGCTTACATTTTCGGAACTGGTGAGATAGGATGTACATCCTAGGAAGGTAACGGTTAAAAAAGGACTGGCAAAAAATTTGGTCATCTTCATAATTTCTACAGATTTTGTTGTGCTGCAAAAATAGAAAAAAAGGGATTCCCATAAGGCTTATATTCCCAGTGCGGATACCACATTGCCCTTTTCCGTTTAAGTCCTGTGATTCCACCCTTTGAAGCATCCATATTGACTCCAACTACCCATGCCGCGCGGCAACCGGCCAGAAGGTCCATAAAGAAGTAGAAAAAATCGTGGAGGGTTTCTTCCGCATCGGAAAACGCATCAAAAGATGGATTTCAGAGCGAAGCCTGGAATTGAAATAACGTACATTGGGGCAACCGCGGTCTTACACCGATTGGGTATTGCGCAAAGGGCGGAAGACCTTAGCCGAAAACAACCTGCCAACCGCTGTAGCGGATCTTAACATGCCCCACAAGAATGTCCTTACTTAAAGTTTGAACCTAATGAACACCTCATGAGTTCCGCTGTTTGTGTTTGCCAATGAGGATTCCAGGGCCCCTTCATACCCATAGCCGATCTTTAGGTTCCCATTGAAGTCCAATAGTACAAAACCGGCAAGACCTTCGTCCAAGCGGTAATTGGCCCCCAACTCAATTATGCCATGGTATTCTAGGGCAAGTGTAAGATCCATGGAGAGGGGGGATTCCTCAACATGACGCAATAGGGTTGAGGGTTTCAGTATCCACTCCTTCCCAATATCCAAATCGTAGGCCGCCATAAAGTACATATGCATCCTGTTCCTTCCCAAACGTGCAAGTCCATCGCCCTCCTCCAATCGTTTTGGGCGAAAAAGTCTGGGTATTGAGAAGGCAAGGGAGAGTTGTCTTGTCCTATAGTATATTCCCGCTCCAAAATTGGGGGTTATGCCCCCATCGATATTCATCAGCGAAGGATCTTGAACAATTCCAAAGGTAGCCAGCCCACTGGTGTTGGCGTTATAGGAATTCCCGGATGCTTTTAGCCCAAAATACATATGTGAAAAATTCGAGAACTGCACCGCATAGGAAAAGTCGATGGCCACGGATGTTTGGCTCTCTATGAAGGTCCTATCGTTGATTACCGTGGCTCCTAAGCCTACATTCCCGCCCAAATAGGTCCCAAATAGAAAACTTTGTGTTTCCGGGGCTCCGTCCACTCCCGACCATTGGCTCCTTAGGTTAATTCCGAAATCCGTTGTTTCCCCGGCACCTGCATAAGCAGGATTTACAAAGTTCATATTATGGCGATAGAACAGATAGTTGGGATCCTGTTGTGCCGTTACAAATCCTGCCCAAAAAAAAGCGGCCAAAAAAAGAAATATGGTGTTAGTCTTCATGCTACCGGGTTTTTGAAGGGTCTTAATAGCTGATGAATATCCATCCGTTCAATGGGGCCGTTCCGTTCCGTAGGTCGATAACATAATAATAGGAACCAGCCGGAACCTGATCTGAATTGGAACCATACCTTCCGTTCCAATCCCCCTGATACCCAATGGCACTGAATACCTCTTGGCCATAGCGGTTGTATACCTTTACTATGGCGTTCGAATGGGCCTCAAGGCCACCCACCTGCCAAGTATCGTTGATGTTGTCGCCGTTTGGCGTCATAGCCTCGGCCACCCGTACGCCAATGACCGTCCCGCAAAAGGTATCGCACTCTCCATCGCTATCCGTATCACAAAGTCTATCACATACCCCATTACCGTCATCGTCAAAACTTAAATCCGCATTCTTATCCCCATCAACATCACAGAAAAGATCGCAGTCACCGTCCCCATCCCTATCGCAGTTCAGGTCGCAATCCCCATCCTCGTCCCCATCAATGTTGATATCTGCTCCCCCATCCATGTCGGTATCACAATTCAGGTCACAATGCCCGTCCGCATCCGTATCACAGTTTATGTCACAATCCCCGTCATCATCAAGATCACAATTCAAAAGGCAATTATCGTTCTGTACGATTGCCATAGCCATAGTCAGTACAGTACCATCTCCATTGGCATCCCCTTCGGAAAGACCTGGGGAAAAGTTGTCCAAGGAAAGCGTAAAAGTCTGATTGTCTTCCTTCTTAAAATCATCGGTAAGTACAATACAAAAGGCAAATTCCATTAGCGTACTATAATCATCCTCAGGAATAACTACTGCCGTGGAACCCACAAATTCTGCATTGCCAACAACGGAATCATCAGAAAGGATTACATCTACTGATCTTGGGGTGGTGGTCATAGCACCGGAAACCATAAGGCTTCCCACAACCTTCATGGCTTCATTTGTGGAGGTATAGATGTACGACTCAAATTCCACACTAAGGTCATCATTGGTTATGGTATACACATGGGTATCCTCTACCCCATCTGATCCATCTGCATTGCCTATAAAAAAATCGTCACCAATGGGGTTTTGTAATCGAAGTATAAAAGTTTCATTTGCCTCGGATACTACATCCGATGAGATAGAAAGCTCCGGAATGACGATTTGAACCGGTGTGGAATAATCCCCTGCAGGAATTGTAACCGTCCGCGGGGTAGCAAAGGTATAATCCTCTCCTTCCACCGCAGTTCCCAAAGTTTCGGAAAGGGCCACCTCTATGGTCATGGCCGTTGCTGTTTCCCCTCCACTTACCGTAAGCGTCGGGAGGTTGCCTCCATTGTCCTCCAGATCGGAGGCCTCCGCATCCGTAAATTCTACCCATATTCCTGGTGTGGCAAAGGTTATATATTCACCATCTTCAAGGTCGAGTGTCAATTCCCAGTCCGTCCCTTTCAAGGTCATAGCCAATGGGACATCATCGGAAAAATCTGTATCCGTACTTCTAATTAGGGAAAGTTTATGCAAAGGGGTAACCGGGAGTTTTACGGGCAAAGCACTGGAATCGTCCGGCACCCTTATGGTAACATGGCCCACAGATCCTGTTTCCTGTATGCCCCAAGCTCTGTCTAAAAGTGTATAGCCTTGAGGAGCCCCAGTAGTTGTATACGCAGTTATGCCACCACCGTTATGGGCCAAAAACATAAAGCTTTGATCACTTACAAAGGTATTTGCGTTATCCGCATTATTCCCAGCAATTAAGCCCAGTCCTATGGTAAGCAGGGCATCCGGGTTCACGGATTTGGACTGTTTCTGATCAAGATCGGAACCCTCGTCATAACCAATTCCGAAAATAGAGCTGTTAAACGCTCCTGCAGCGGAAGCGTTCCATACGATATCACCATCGCTATTCAGATAGTTCTGGGCCGTTCCCTGATCCAAGGTAATACCATATTTTAGGGCGAGATAGGACTGTATCCGTTGCTGCGCATCCGAATCCTGGGAATCCACCGTGTAGATTACCGTTTCCGCAATTTGCCCAAAGGGTTCCGAATAAACATCGGTCAACCAATTTCCAAGAGCCAAATAATTGTTGGGATTGCCATTTGTAGTGCTATCTAAAGAGTTGATTATTGAAGGCGTTCCGCCATTCTTGGAATAGGAAGCACTGAAATTTGAATTGCCATCACCAATATTTACCTTAAATAGGGCAACTTCACCGTTGGACCAAGTCAAAACACTGTTTTGAGTTCCAGGATCTGGGTCATTATCATAATACCCTATTTCCTTTTCATTCCCGGTAAGATATAACGCTATATCATTTGCCTGCGTTGACCAGAACTCGTTATCACTTCCGGATACGGGCATCCCTACCGCATACAGGGTACTTCCTTGCACCGAGATCTCTGCACTGGTAAAGATATTCCGGTCGTTATTTTCATATATCACGGTAGGATTGAAATTAATTCCCTGGGGCATATACGCCGGACTGTTCTCCCCTATTAGGTCTCGTCCAAAACCGGATTGATCCGCCCAGATAGAAACCGTGGTGCCCTCAATAGCGGTACCAATACCCGTATTTGCCTTGGCCCAGAAGCCCAGGTCCATGCCTACTCCCCCCGGGGCCCTGGCCAAAACATCGTCATTGGTGAGGGCAACGGCGACCGTTTCGGATAGGCCATCATATTCATCACTACTGCTGGCATCCACCACTGATACCCTTATCACCACGGTATCCGACGGTATCGCCGTATCGTCCACTCCGGTAACTGTTATAGTTTGGGGCATATCCCAATTGGTCTCAGTAAACCTAAGTGTCGCCACATCCACGGTGGCCTCGGCGGTATCCTCACTTTTTATTTCGAGGTCTACATTGGCTGCCGGAGGAGCTTCCAAAACTATCGAAAAGGCTCCATTCCCTCCATTCTCCCCAAGGGTCAGTGTCCCAGGGTCAAGGTTAATGCCAGGAGGTGCCGCTGTTCCCAAGGTAAAGCGGGTACCCGGAACCAAATCCATTTGAGTTGTCCAAAGGGACCCTCCCGTGTTAATCAAGGCAATAGGGACACCATCCCCATAGTTGCCATCGGCATTGGGATCGGTAACAAGATAGTATTCGGATCTGGATAAAAGGTCGGGAACATTAAAACTGTCATTGTCCACGTCAAATTGAAGATGAACATGGCCTACTGTACCCGTTTCCTGAACCTCCCATTGCCGTTCTAAAATCTCATAACCGAACAAAGTATTTGTACTGGTCCAGGCCGCGACCCCATTATTATGGGCCAAAACCTGAAAATGAAGGTCGTTCAAGGAAATACGTCCCCCATCCAAATTGTTGTTGGTGAAATCCGCTGTTGTTGCAAGAGTCAAGATCCCATCATTCGCCGAAGATCTGGAGATACGCTGGTCCAGGTCGGATTCGGTGTCCCGGCCAATACCAAAAATATTATGGTGAAAACCACTTGAACCGGTCCCCGTGGCATTCCATATACGGGTGCCGTCATGGGCCACATAGTGCTGTTCCATCGTCTGATCCAAGGAGATACCATATTTTAAGGCCAAATAGGATTGAACACGTTGTTCGTCCGTGGCATCCTGTACATCGGTGCCATAGACTGCGATTTCCGCAACATCCCCAAAGGGTTCGGTATAATCCAAGGTATACCAATTCCCTAAAACTTCATAGTAATTTGTAGTAGTTAGGCCGGGGTTGATATCATCTTCCAAACCGTCGATAGTTACCTCAGATCCGCCATTTTTCAGATACGCAGTGGTAAAGACGGGGCTTCCCGTAGCTATGCTCACCTTAAAAAGGGCTACCTCTCCGGGTTCCCAGGTCAAAGTGGAATTTTGGGTGGGCCGTTCAGGAGTGTTATCGTAAAAGCCCACTCCGTTGGGTACGCCTTCATCGTTTACGTACAAAAGGCCGTCACCATCCTGGGAGACCCAAAGTTCTGCCTCCGCTCCTCTGGATCTGGCCACGGCATAAAAGGTGCTGCCTTGAATAGGGAGGTCGGGATTGTCCAATCTATGTTTGTCATCATCTTCATAAAGTACGGTAGGGTTAAAATTAATCCCGTTCGGTCGATAACTTGGACTTTGCTCGGCCGAAAGGTTCCTGCCGTTTGAGGAAACATCTGCCCAAGTGGTTACCGTGGTACCTAGGTCCCTAGTGCCCGTTCCCACATCCGCCCTTAACCAAATGTCGAGATTCGGGGCAGCACCGCCCGGGGAAAAGGAAAGTACTTCGTCATCCTTAAGAATAACGGATATGACCTGACTGGCGAGAGTATCAAAACTATCATCGCTATTCGCTTGGTCTACGGTAACGGTAATATCCGTGGTATCGTCAAAGAACATCATGTCATCTACCCCGAAGACCGTAACGGTTTGAGGCATATCCCAATCGGCCGGCGTAAAAGTCAAGGGGACCAGGTCCACAGTGGCCTCGTTTGTGTCGGCACTTGTAATTTGGAACGTAACGTTAGATGTAGGAGGAGCGTCCAGTACGACGGTAAAGGTGTGGGTAGCGCCTTCGGTAACGGTAAGTGTTACAGGATCAATGGTAAATCCGGGGCTGCCCAAGGTGGCCAGGGTAAAAATACTGCCGTTGTCCAAGTCAAGGGTGGCGTTCCATCGATCACCACTGGTATTGGTCAATACGGTAGCGGTGCCATCGGCAAAGTTTCCATCCCCATTGGGATCGGTAACCAGATAATACTCCGTTCCCCTCTCTAGATTTGGAACATCAAAAGATGCCTTATCCACTTCAAATTGAAGTTCAACGGTGCCTACGTCCCCCATTTCCTGTACGGCCCATTGTCTTTCCAATATCCTATAGCCGGGAACGGTATTAAGGGAGGTCCAGCTGGCTGTTCCGTTATTATGGGCCATCACCATAAAGCTATAGTCCCCGCCAAAGCTGTTTCCATTGGTCAAATTGGAGACGGTTATACCGCCAAGACCAACGGTCAACAAGGCGTCGCCGTTGTTGGATTTGGACTGTTTTTGGAGTAATCCCGAGGTATCGTCCCGGCCTATTCCGAATATGTTGTTCATAAATTCCCCAGCGGTCAAGGCCTCCCACACTGGACTACCATCACTTGCCAAATAATTTTGTGGCGAATCCTGATTTAAATGAATCCCATACTTTAAGGCTAGATATGACTCTACTTGAAGTCGCTCAGAGGCCCCTAAAGGGCTCGTATAGATGACTACCTCGGCTATCCTGCCATTCCATGCAGTCCGATGTAGGGTATTACGCGTACCTTCATTGCCCCCTATGTTGGCTATTATTTCATCCGTATTGGTTATTGCCGACAGCATTTGAACTGGAGTGGTCCATAAATCCCTATAAGGATCAAATGTGGCGCCATCCCGCCTATGCTGCCCATTGATCCTGTTTCTAGGTGCGTAATAACCATTCCTGCCACAATAACTTTGACGGTTAAAAGTACCGTCCGCCCCATAGAAATAGTGGCGTGTATTTCCAAGAGGGCTATCCTTGCTTAATACAATAAAGGTAGACCGGGTATCCGGGATATCGGTAATATCCAAATAATCCTTGTTTGTTTCGGTAGCATCCCGTCCGGAGGGCGTTCTGAAGTCTAAGGTAGGATTAAAGTTTATGGCAAGAGGTGATGCCCCATCCAGGTAAGTAGGTCTATTATCGTTTGTTGACACGGCATTGTTCGCCGGAAAGGATTGGTCCTCCCAACTATCCAATAAGGTTTCATTGACAGTGGTACTAGTACCTGCATCGGCCTTAAGCCATGCGGAAAGATCTACCTCTATTCCGCCAGGACTCTCCTGTGAATATATGGGAGAACCAACCCTAAAAAACAGCAAGATCGATGCTATGACTATAGTAGTGATTGCCTTGGAAAGGAATGCTCTTTCCCGTATTGCTGAAGGAGTTTTGGCCAAGTTAATGATATGGTCCATTCGGGGTCTGGTCTTTTAAGCATCTTTCAAATAATCCTACGTAAACAAGCCGGGACCTAAACCTCAATAACTAAAAAAGAACCAAGGGGGAACCTTTTATCTACAGCTTTGGGATACCATCAAATTGATGATGCCAGTTAAATATTAGTGGGGGATCATACAATTCTACATATTATTGTAGTATTAAACTTATTTATGTTGTGAATTCCTATATTCTTGTTGTAAGTTTATCGATAAACCGTATGATAAATCAGATAAACTACCGAATACCACATTTTTTCTATCTAAAAAATGGTTGTTCTTTGTTTATTGAAAGTATACTCTGAAGCCATTTAAATTTTTGGCTTAGTGCGAACAAATAGAGGGATTTCCAAAACAGCCTCTTATACTATCTCGGCCACGGTAAAAGTACTTCCGCCAATAAACACAATATCGGCTTCCTTCGCATTCATCAGGGCGTTTTCAAGGGCTTCCTTCACTGAAGGGTATACTTTTCCACGAAGACCAAAACGGGAAGCTTGCCTTTGGAGCAGGTCTACCCCCATACCTCTTGGAATATCCGGTTTGGCCCAATAATAAGCTGCCTCCTTTGGAAAAAGGGGCAAAAAAGCTTTTAAGTCCTTCCCTTTTACAAAGCCCAAGACCAGGTGCAAACGATCAGCTTTTTCCCGCACCAACTGTGAAAGTACCAAGGTAAGGCCCTCCCCATTATGCGCGGTATCACAAATGACCTTTGGTCTGTTCCCAAGCACTTGCCATCTCCCTAAAAGACCCGTATGTTCCACTACCTTAAGGAGTCCCTCACGGATATTGGCTTCAGATAGTTCAAAACCTTGGACCTGCCCTAAAACGGCCAATACCCCTTTGACATTTTTTAGCTGATATTCCCCTAGAAGGGATGTAGGATAGGCTTTGGAGATCTCTTGATCCGCAAAAGTGATTTTTGCATTTCTCTCCTGGGCTATCCTTTTAAAAATAGGAGCAATTGAAGGCTGTGTTTCACTAATGACCACGGGTACCCCTTCTTTTATGATCCCGGCCTTTTCAACAGCTATCTTTTCCAAGGTATCGCCCAAGACCTCCTTATGATCCATACCTATATTCGTAATCAAGGAAACCTCCGGACGGATGATATTTGTAGAATCCAAGCGACCGCCCAAACCTACTTCAATAATGGCGATATCCACTTGCTTCTCTTCAAAATAGGCGAATGCCATACCCACACACATTTCAAAAAATGAAAATCTGTATTGTTCAAAGAAAGCTTTGTGATGGGCAACAAAGTCCACCACAAAATCTTTTTCAATTTTTTTTCCGTCAATACGGATACGCTCACGAAAATCCTTTAAATGTGGAGAAGTATAGAGTCCCGTACAGTACCCCGCTGCCTGAAAAACAGAGGCCAACAAATGACTGCTACTCCCTTTTCCGTTTGTCCCGGCTACATGGATGCTTTTGAATTTTTTTTCGGGATGGTCCAAACGGGCACAGAAGGCCTTAATGTTGTCCAGTTTCCCATTATATGCCGTTTTACCTTTTTTTTGATACATGGGCAATTGGGAAAACATCCAATCCAAGGTTTCGGTATAGGTCACGGTAATGGTTATTCTAAAAAATGATTGGAAGTATTCTGAAAAGGTCTTGATCCCGGATGAAACAAATTTAAACCTAAAAATGTAGGGCAGCTAGGTATTGGAAACCCCTCGCCGTCCAATTATTCCCCCAATTTAAAGTTGACCACAACAAAACCAATTTGTTGGCTGGGCGCGTTGGAATCCAGGTTCCATTTATGCATAAGGGCCGTTTTTTTTGCGGGATCCAGTAGGCAGGGAGCATTATTCGTGGTACCCTTTACCCCTGGGGTAGCACTGATTACCCTACCGTTACGATCTACGACGATGCGCACAACTACCCTACCTTCCTCATTGCAGTTTTGTTTTACTTTACCTTTGTTGACCAAGGAGCGTCCGTTGAGCCCGTAGCCTCCTGTACCGCTTCCCGAACCTGGGCTCCCATAATAACTTGTGGCATAGGGATCGCCTTCCGGGGAGCCTTTGTCCCCAGATCTATTGTCATCCCCTTCCGATCCAGAGGCATTACCCTCGGATGTATTGAGTCCACCGATAAGGGCATCCAACTTTTTCTTTTTGGCCTCGCGCTCCCTTTGGGCCTTTTCTTCGGCTTCACGCTTTTCACGGGCTATGCGCTCCGCTTCGGCCTTTTTCTTTTTCGCGGCGTCCACCGCTTTTCGTTTGGCCTCCTCGGCCTTTTTTATTTTGATGGATTCCTCACTTTCCCGGGTAAGCACTTTTTCCGAGGGCAGTTCTTCCGCAACTTCCTCTTCCACTTCTTCCGGAACCGAAGTATCCACCACTTCTTCCGGCACATTGGGTGGTTCAGGAATATCCAAGGGCTCGGATCTTATCCTTTCCTTGGGCTGCACTTGGCCCATCCCAAAATCCATAGTGCCAAAATTTACGGAAATACCGTTTTCTATGGGAGGATCCATATAAGTAAGCCCTATATAGAACAGTACAAGCAGTAGCACACTTAACAACAAGGTGGTAAGTGTAAAGGATTTTTTCTTGTGTCTCGTATCTAAAAATGACATTAGTGCCTGTTTAGGTTTCGTTTTTGAAACCCACCTGAATGGAACGGGCAGGTTTGTTATGAACTATTTTTTAGCCAATCCAGGCTTCAAAAACGGAGTTTGGTAGGGCCAGAATGCGTATTTTGCTAACAAAGCGCGGCTGTAAAAGAGTCCTCACAAAATCGAGGTATGAAACTCCAACAGGCACTTAATTCGGCCGCACGGCCAGGATAACCTTATAGTTGTTTCGGTTGGCAATGTCCATTACGTTTACGGCTTCCCTAATGGCTACACTTTCTTCCGCCCTAAGGATAATGGTAGGTTTCTCCTGCCCCTCCAGAGCTTTTTTCAATTCAATTTCAATATATTCTCCATTGATCCGTTGGTTGTTCACAAAATACTGCAAGTTTTTGTCAATACTAACGGATACGTTTTGTGTATTGGTGGATTTTCCCTTCGCCTTGGGCAATAACAGATCCAGGGCATTAGGGGAATTGGCGGTCAGCATAAAGAAGATAAGCAAGAGAAAGACGATATCCGTCATGGAGGACATACTAAAATCAGGGCTTACCTTATTTCTTCCTTTTAGTTTCATGCCTGGGCTTAAAGTGGTTCGTTCAGAAGATCCAAAAACTCTACGGCATTGGCCTCCATCTTATGCACTACCTTGTCCGTACGGTTCACCAAATGGTTGTACCCAATATAGGCGATAATACCAACGATAAGTCCGGCTACCGTAGTCGTCATGGCCGTGTAGATGCCGGATGCCAGGGATCCCATTTCGGCCTGTCCCCCGCTGGTGGCCATTTCATGGAAGGCCAGGATCATCCCGATTACCGTTCCTAGGAAACCGATCATAGGGGCCGCACCGGCCACAGTGGCCAGTATACTGACATTTTTTTCCAATTTGTAGACTTCCAGGGTACCCGCATTTTCAATGGCCGTATTAATATCGTCCAAAGGCTTTCCAATTCGGGACACCCCTTTTTCCGTCAATCGGGCCACCGGAGAATCCGTTTGGGCACAAAGGAGCTTCGCGGCTTCAAGTTTCCCGTTGGTCACATGGTCCCGAATCTGGTTCATAAAGTTCTTATCGATCTTGGAAGCGGCCTTAATGGCAAACAAACGTTCAAAATAAATATAACAGGCCACAAAAAGCAGCACAAACAGCACGGTGATGATAATAACACTCCCCGTACCGCCGTTAAAAATAAGATCCATAACGGATAGGGTCTTTTCTTCCGAAAGTGTTTCGCCCAGTTCAGGGTCTTGTGCAAGTTGTTGGAACAATACCATAAATTTTTATAGGGTTTGCATTTGCCATAATAACGGCGTTTTATCGATAAAATTATCCGTGGAGCACAAAATCACGCAAGGCTATGAAAACAATAGCTCCCGCCAAAAATCCGGCGAATGCCAACCAAGCGATTTTCTTGAGGTACCAAAAGAAATCTATTTTTTCCATCCCCATGGCCACCACCCCTGCCGCGGAACCAATAATCAACATACTACCTCCCGTTCCTGCAGAGTATGCGATAAAATGCCAAAGGGGATTGTCCAAACTTTCGGAGAACATTCCCATACTGGCCGCCACAAGGGGCACATTGTCTATAATGGCAGATCCTATTCCCAACAGCATCACAACGATATCCGTATTAGGGATGGCTTCATTTAAGCTCTCCGCGTAATGAAATAGCAACCCCAGGGATTCCAGGGCGGCCACGGCCAACAAAATACCTAAAAAGAAAAGGATGCTGGGCAGCTCTATCTTGGACAGGGCCTTATGGACAGGGCTATGGTGGGAATGTTCCTGATGCTCATCATCCACTGCGGCACTAATGCTAAACTTGGCACTACTGTAGATTTCCGCAAAGGTGGCCACAACGGCCAGGGAAAGCATCATGCCTACATAAGGGGGCAAATGGGTAATGGTTTTGAAGAAAGGCACAAAAACGATGGCACCCAGCCCCAGATAAAGCATGGTTGGCCCAAATTTGGACTTTGGCGCCTCTATTTGGTTTACATCCGTCTCGATGTTTCCACTAAAGGCCTTGAACCTGGATGCAATAAAGGTAGGCACTACCATACATACAATGGAAGGAAGCAGCACATGGATGACCAATTGTGCCGCAGACACCTTATTGGCAATCCAAAGCATGGTAGTAGTAACGTCCCCTATGGGCGACCACGCCCCTCCGGCGTTCGCGTTTATAATGATCAAACCCGCAAACCACAAACGGGTCTCCCTATCCCTAATGACCTTTTGCAAAATGGTTACCAGCACTATAGTAGCGGTAAGGTTATCGATTATAGCGGAAAGGATAAAGGCCAAAATGGAGAAGAGCCACAGTAGCCTGCGCTTGCTACGGGTCTTTATATAGCCCTTGATCGTGGCGAAACCATCAAAATAATCGATGATTTCTACAATGGTCATGGCACCAAGGAGGAAGACCAGTATTTCTGCCGTTTTACCCAAGTGATGGAGTAGAATCTCATCCAGATGGCTGGGCTCCAATTCTTTAAGTTCGGCATTGACCTCAAAAACCGGCATATGCGCCAAGGCTATAACGGCCCAAAGAATGGCCATCATGGCCAGAGCCGGGATCAGCTTATCAATTTTAAGGTTATGCTCTAAGGTAATAGCTAGATAGCCAACAAGAAATACAATAATAATAATGGTCTCCATAGTATAAGGTCGATTTAAAGAAGTGGTTAAAACTTCAAATTATAATAACTGTTTCAGCGCAATTTCAAATCCGGTATTGCTCAAATTTATCTTGGACGGATTCTGCTTAAAGATATTCAAAATTGCTTTCCGTATCGTGTCGGACGTATCATTAAATATCATTTGATCTTCCATGCCCACCTTTTTCTCCATAAAGTAGGCAAAGACCCTTGCCATACCACAATTGGAAATGAAGTCGGGAATAAGACTCACTCGCTGGTCCGTGTATTCCATAATGGGTCCAAAGAAGATTTCCCGGTCCGCAAAGGGCACGTTGGCCCCACAGGAAATGACTTCAAGACCGGTATCCATCATTTTGGCAATTTGTTGTTTATTGATTAATCGCGAGGCCGCGCATGGCGCAAATATTTCTGTGGGCAATTCCCAAATACGTTCGTTTACCTCATCAAAAGGAATCATCTGATTGGCCGGGGCCATAAGGTTGTTGCCTTTCTTGTTGAGAAAAAAATGCTTGATTTCTTCAAAGGTAAACCCCTTTTCATTGATTACCCCTCCGGTTCTATCCAGGATACCCACAATGCGCGCACCCATTTGGGAAAGGTAAAAAGCGGCGGCACCGCCGACATTTCCAAAGCCTTGTACCACAGCCTTTTTACCCATGACGTTACCTCCGAAAATATCATAATAATGACGTACGGCCTCCGCAACGCCAAAACCGGTAATCATATCGGCTACGGCATATTTTCGGGAAATATCCGGGGAATACCGTTCATTCTCCAGGGGTTTTATTACCCCTAGGCGAAGTTGTCCGATCCTATTGATCTTATCCGCTTCCGTAGGTTTAAAATGGCCGTTGAATACACCTTCCTGGGGATGCCATACCCCTGCATCCTCGGTAATGGGAATCACCTCATGGGTCTCGTCCACATTAAGATCCCCGCCCGTACCATAGTAATTTTTGAGCAGTGGGGAAACAGCATGGTACCACCGTTCCAAAACCCCTTTTTTTCTAGGGTCGTGTGGATTAAAGGTCACGGTTTCCGGACCGCCGATCGGCGGGGCCAAGTCCGGGATAAACTTTAATCCAC
>JBCBSN010000094.1:0-15267 GCA_039819225.1 Bacteroidota bacterium
GGTTGAAAATCGACAAAAAGTCCCTGATTTATTAAACCTTGCCCAATTTTGAAAAAGGTATACCGCCAATGAAATTTCTTTGTGAGTGGCAAAGAAAAAAACCGGGTATTCTCGCCGTGGCTAAATTCATATGAAATTCTGCTTTCTAGGTCTACTTCATTTCTTTTCGCCCAAGCCTCTAGTTCGTTCTTTTCACCGAATTTATCTATAAAGTATTGCCATTGCATAGAAAATGTTAAAGCATCACTTTCCTGAGAAATAATGATTTTAACATCGTCAAAAACACACCTATAATGAATGCGGTTTAATACTAACTCCATGTTTTTATTTCTTTTGCTCTTGTTTCCATTTCAGACCGATGTAAATTTGTACTCTGACAGGTTTCTATTTAACCATCAAGTTTATTTTCGTCATCAATGCTTTATATCTTTACGCTCCACTATAAGCTCCTTGGCCTCAACATTCAAAATCTCAGCGATTCGGTACAAGTCTTCCAAGCTCGGTTGTCTTCGATTTTGAGCGTAGGAATTGACCATGTTATAGCTTTTTCCCATCTGTTCTGCCAGCCACTTTTGTTTGATTCCTTTTTCGGCCAAAACCGCCTTTATCCTATTCATTTTTGAAGTGATTTCCCTCACCCTACTAAAGTAAGCAAGTTTTGTAATATCTCATGTAATGAGTATTTAAATTATCATTTTGAATGGATAATCTTTAGACGGGGAAGAGGGTCGAAATTGAGATTAACGGTATATTCCTTTATCTTAGAAGCCTATTTTTCATTCAAATGTCTACCGCCCCGGATATCCATGAACAGGTTCGATTGCTCCGGTCACTTTTTAAAGGGCGGCAGGATGTTTTTGCCTTAAGATGGGAAAAGGGCAACAAAAGCGGTTACATGCCCGCGTATTTTTATGATCCTTATCGGTACAGGATACATAAGATCAATGGGGGAACATTCAAAGACTTTACGGAAAAAACCTATTTGCCCTTGACGGATGACCAGATCGCGAAGCATCTTCGAGGCGAACATTTGATAGGGACGTACCCTATGCTCCAGGACAATACTTCATGGTTTATTGCCGCCGATTTCGATAAGGAAAACTGGAAAAAGGAATGTGCCGATTTCATTGAAATTTGCTGGTCGAATACTATTTCTGCATATTTGGAGCGTTCCCGATCGGGCAATGGTGGCCACGTCTGGGTATTTTTTGAACAACCTTATCCAGCTATAAAAAGTCGCACCATATTTAAGTATCTCCTCAAAGAAAGCGGGACATTCTCCATTTTTGATACGACTTCGAGCTTTGATCGATTATTCCCCAATCAAGATTATCTTTCCGGAAAAGGTTTGGGTAACCTTATAGCCTTACCACTTCATGAGCCCCATACCGCCAAGGGGAATAGTTGTTTTATCCACCTGGAATCGTTCACCCCTTATGACGACCAATGGGGCTTCTTAAGACAGATTGAGCGAATAAGCATAACGAACCTCGAGTCGTTGTATAGTTCTATTGTTCAAAAAGCTACGGTCAACAACAAAGAAGGGCCACCGCACCATAGGAAGCTCGTCATATCCTTGGATAAAGATGTTCGGTTGACTAGGACGAGTATGCCGTTGCCGTTTATAAACTTTATCAAATCAAATTTCAATGTGCCCAATCCCGAATATTTCGTCAAGAAAAAAATGGGTAAAAACGTTTGGGGCACAGACCGGACCTTTAACCTAATTTCAGAATCCGATCAACACGTTGTTTTACCAAGAGGGGCAATAGGGCGACTTATCCGTTTTTGTAAAACTCAAAAGATTGATTTTGAATTTCAGGACAGGAGGGCAAAATTGGATAATGTACTTTTCACCTTCGGAGCGACTTTGTATAAACATCAACAAGCCATCATGCCTTCCATTTCCAAAAAGGATTTTGGTGTGATAGTTGCTCCTCCCGGATCGGGAAAGACCATCATCGGGCTCAAAATCATCGCCGAAAAACAACAACCCGCTTTAATCTTGGTGCATAGGAAACAATTATTTCAGCAATGGATGGAACGTATCGAATCGTTTTTACAAATCCCAAAAAATGAAATCGGCAAGATTGGGCAGGGCAAGACGAAAATAGGAAAAGCCATTACGGTAGCGATGATTCAAAGCCTGAAGGAAAAAATGGAAAACCTGGACGTTGACGAAAACTTCAAGACCATAATCATTGACGAATGCCACCACATTCCGGCCAAAACCTACGCCACAACAATTTCCAAACTTGCCCCTTACTACCAATATGGTCTAACGGCAACGCCTTTTAGAAAAAATAGTGATGGCAAACTTATTTTTGCCCATCTGGGCGAATTGATCGCTAAAATAAAACCACAGGACATCGAAACCTACCAAAAGGCATGGGTGGTTGTTAGAAATACCGATTTGGATGTTCCCTATAACCCAAAAACCGATGCTTTTGAGACCTTGTAAAAAGTACTGGTGCACGATTCTGCCCGAAATAATGCTATTGTTGCGGATATTGGGTTGGACTTGGCCAAAGGCAAAAGGGTGGTCGTCATAACGGAACGAAAGGAACATATTATTATACTTCATCAATTATTAAAGCAAAAGTTCGAGGTAATATCAATGAGCGGTGATGATTCCGAAAGTGATAGGAATCTAAAATGGAAAATACTCAAGGACGGAAATTTTCAGGTTTTGGTCACCACGGGACAGTTCTTTGGGGAAGGAAGCGATATCCAAAATGCCCCCTGTCTGTTCTTGGTGTACCCGTTTGCGTTCAAGGGTAAACTAATCCAATATATCGGAAGGGTGCAACGCTCGGAAATCGCCCCATTGATCTACGATTATAGGGATTACAAAATACCCTATCTCGACCGACTTTTTTTAAAAAGGAATACGTATTACCGTAATTTTTATAGACAGGAAACACTTTTCGACCAATTTGGTTTGGACACGACCAAAATGAAGGGTAGTATGATGATCCATAAAAAGATCAAGGTGCCCATTGAGAAACTCGATTTCCGTTTTGGCTCAATCGCATTTACCTACAAGGAAACCAAATTTCCGACGGCACTGGAGTTCGAAATCGGGAACGATTACATCCGGCCCGAATTTGAGGTGCTGAAACCCTACTTTGTCAAGGTAATCGGTTCGAAAACTGTAGAAGTATCGATTAAAGCCGAATTTGAAATGAACGAGGTGGTGGCGCAGTTGGCAACCTCCGACGATTTGGAAAAAATCGACAGGCAGATCATTGAAAGTGTGCGTTTCAAATTTGTGGAAAAATCCTTTTTTGGTAAAAAACTCGATTTCAAAAATGAAACGAACAAAGCGGAAGAGGGTATTATCAGCAGTCTTTATTCCTCTGAAAAAGACTTATTGGAGGATATTCTGATAAACAAAGATGTCAAACATTGTTTGCAATTGCGGTATTTGGCGGCAAATCATTGTGGTAACATATTCAAACTTCGGTTCGTCCTGAGTCCCTTTTCCTTTGTTTTTCTTTTATCCGGCAATCATCAATTCCACATTGCTCTGGAGACCTTGGATACGGAGGAAGCAACCTATGTTTGGCATGTTGACAAAAGTGTTATTGCCTTGAAGAAAATCCCTCAGGCCATAGAAACCGCATTGAACATGATCAGGCATAAAGGCAGACAAGCCTATCTTGAATCCCGACCGGTAAACTTCAGCCGGATTATCCATGATTATACCGATAATCGAAAAGGTTTTGTGCAATGGAGGGACATGTTGGAAGAGAAATTGTATTGAAGAATTGGGATGAATCCATTTGTGGGTTAAAAACTTGAGCTTACCCTCGCAATGCTCTTCTGCATGTACAAAATGGCTCAACTACTACCTTGTTTAGGTGACACTACGTGATTCAAACTTTTAAAATATTGACATTCAGATATTTACTATTGTTTGAAACTCAAAGACCTTGTAGGGAATGGTTCGAACCAATTCACGATATATAACTGATTATCAGCAAAGTAAAAAGAGATAAGCGTGAAGTTTACCTCTTATCGTGACCGCGCCAGGATTGGCTGCGCCCTTCCTGACAAAGCTCCGCTTTGAAAATAATCCGAACAAAAAAACGCTCAA
The DNA here is from genome assembly GCA_039819225.1 of Bacteroidota bacterium. Taxonomy (GTDB): domain Bacteria; phylum Bacteroidota; class Bacteroidia; order Flavobacteriales; family Flavobacteriaceae; genus Ulvibacterium. The sequence continues at coordinate 4,100 of JBCBSN010000094.1, forward strand.
GCGAGCTTAGCGTTTTTTCTTATCGAACCATTTATTCGTGATCGCGGAAGGATTCGAACCTTCGACCGTCTGCTTAGAAGGCAGATGCTCTATCCAGCTGAGCTACGCGACCTTTCATTTCAATATGTTGCGAACCTACGGGCATTTCGCAGGGACCTTCGGCCGTCCCGCCCTAGCGGGATGCTCTATCCTCCCGATAGCTATCGGGAGAGCTACGCGACCTTTCATTTCAATATGTTGCAAACCTACGGGCATTGCGCAGGGGCCTTCGGCCGTCCCGCCCTAGCGGGATTTTCTATCCTCTTGATACATATCGGCAGAGGCACGAGACCGGAATCTCCCTATTCGGGATCACTTGTAAAAAACTTGGATATTACAGGAATCACAACGATTTCAAGCTGCAAATATAATTAAAATTAGGACTGAGCCAATGCAGAGGAAATGAACATGAATGTCTATTTAGGTACTTTGATATATTGAACTCATTTTAAAAAGCAATGATTCTTGGGAATTCCAAGTTGCAGCTACCTTTTTCCTTATTATCCTTTTATATTTTGATCGAAAATTGATCTTCACGGTATTAATGATTTTAAATCTTTGTAAAACCCGTAAATTGGCGTTTACACTAAACTTGTAACTCAAATGAAAATATGTTCTTTATTGCTTATTTCAATTCCTTACTCCGTTTTGCCAATTAGAAGTACACGGTGGATAACCGAAAAACTCTGTATTCTGATTTGTACGTTTTCCTTTTTTGCCAAGGCTCAGGAAAAAGTGGATTACCAAAGGGTTTACCTGTCGGGAAAGGATGCGGCCCATACTGTAGATTGGGATTTTATGGTTACCGATGGGGCCAAAAGTGGGGAATGGGGTAAAATCCCGGTGCCCTCCAATTGGGAACTTCACGGCTATGGCTCCTATAATTATGGACATGACCATAAAAATCCGGACAGAAAACTGGGGAAGGAACATGGCCTGTACCAGCATAGGTTCACCGTGCCAGCGGATTGGAAGGGGAAATCCATAAATCTGGTTTTTGATGGCGTTATGACGGATACCAAAGTAAAGATCAACGGAAAATCGGCGGGAGTGCTGCACCAAGGGGCCTTTCAAAGGTTCAAGTATGATATTGGTAAGTTCCTAAAATATGGAGTCGAAAATCTTTTGGAGGTGGATGTAGCCAAACATTCCGCGAACGCGTCCGTAAATCGTGCGGAACGCCAGGCCGATTTTTGGATTTTTGGGGGAATATTTAGACCCGTTTTTCTGGAGGTACTTCCTCCAAAACACTTTGCACGAATAGCCTTGGATGCCCGTCACAAAGGGGATTTCACGGCACTTTTGGAACTAAATGCCCCTTTGAAAAACGCTGCGGCACGGATAACGTTACGGAATCTGGAAGGGAATCGTCTTGGGGAAATCCTAGAAAAACCCATTGAGAAAAGGCAAACCACCATTTCAATATCCGGTAAATTTCCCGAAGCAAAGTCCTGGAACCCGGAGTCGCCCAAACAGTATTACGCTGTCATAGAACTGCTAGAGAAAGAAAAGGTAGTTTATAGAACCAAAGAATGTTTTGGTTTTAGGACAGTGGAGCTAAAAAAGAACGATGGCTTTTACGTGAACGGAAGAAAGGTGGTCTTTAAAGGGGTAAATAGGCATTCCTTTTGGCCGGATACGGGGAGGGCCTTGAGTGAGGCCAATCATTTTGAGGATATTCGTTTAATGAAGGAAATGAACATGAACGCTGTACGGATGTCCCACTATGGCCCTGATGAACGTTTTCTTGAACTTTGTGATTCCTTGGGACTTTTTGTACTGGACGAGCTTACGGGCTGGCAGGATGGTTATGATACGGTGGTAGGACCAAAGTTGATAAAGGAGCTGGTGTTGAAGGATGAAAACCATCCTAGTGTAATTATTTGGGATCATGGCAACGAAGGGGGATGGAACTTTGCCAATGAAAAGTGGTTCCACGCATATGATATTCAAAAAAGGCCCATTATCTATCCGTGGCTCAAGCGAAATGGGGTGGATACCCGACATTATCCTACCTATGCTTATGGTATTAACCGATTGCAAAACGGGAACGAGCCTTTTATGCCCACGGAGTTTTTGCACGGACTTTATGATGGAGGGCACGGGGCCGGATTGGCCGACTATTGGCACAATTATGCCCAAAATCCTGTTTTTTCAGGTGGGTTCCTTTGGGATTTTACGGATGAGGCCGTGGTTAGGACAGATCGCAATGGCCAACTGGATAGTGATGGGAACCATGCCCCGGACGGCATCCTTGGACCATATCGTGAAAAAGAGGGGAGTTTTTATACCATTAAAGAAGTTTGGTCCCCGGTACAAATCGCCCCAATTTCAGTTACCTCAAGTTTCGATGGAAGAATAAGGGTTGGCAATAGGTATAGCTATACCAACCTCAAAGACTGTAGCTTTTCGTGGCAGGTGCTGTCCATAAAGGGATTGGAAACCCCGATCAAAATCGTTTCGGGTGAAACCATGGGGCCGGACGTGGAACCAGGGGAAACCCGTTTTCTTCAGCTGGATACGCCTAATCGTATGGCAGGTGGACAACTGTTTTCCCTTACGGCAAAAGATTCCCACGGTATGGAAATCTATACTTGGCATTGGCCTATACAGACTCCGGCAGAGTTCTCTAGGGAAGTTCTGGATCAAATGAGGAAAGAAGAGCGAAATGAGGTAGCGCTAAAGGAACAAGGCGGTGAGGTTATTGCCCAAGTCAATGGGTTGAAGTTCCATTTTAATAAACAGAATGGTTATTTGGAAAAAGTATTCGTTAATGATAGCCCTGTCTCTTTTAGAGGAGGCCCAAAACCAGAAGGTATTGCCCCAGGGGACCGAACTGTGAAATGGAGTGTTGGTAAAGGGGGCGATTTTATCTTGGAGAGTTTAGGGGATTCCTACCCCGAAAAGTTTCAATGGAAATTAAAACCCAATGGACTGTTGCGTTTGGAGGCCAGTCCGTTGCACCTTTCCAAAGGCGATATTGATTTTATCGGGATTTCATTCCGTTATCCAGAGGAAAAAGTGAAAGGCATTACATGGATGGGCCAGGGACCCTATAGGGTATGGAAAAACAGATTGCAGGGTACGGAAATAGGCGTCTGGGAAAAGGACTATAATAATACCGTTACCGGATTCAGTTTTGATCGTCTCATCTATCCTGAATTCAAGGGCTATCATGGAAATCTGTATTGGGCCGTACTGGAAACCGAGGAAACCCCCATCGGTATCCTTACGGAAACCCCCAATCTGTATTTGGGATTGTTTGCCCCGGACGATCCGGAAAATGCAAAAGGTGGGGTTACCCCTCCATTTCCAGAGGGAGAACTTTCCTTTTTATACGACATTCCCCCAGTAGGTACCAAGTTCAAACAGGCGGACCAGTTGGGGCCTTCTTCACAAAAAAGTGCCATTGGCTTTCACCAAGGTGATGAAAGTAACCCCTTGGTATTATGGTTTGTTTTTAACTCCTTATAATATTGAGTTGGCTCATTCGTTGATGACGTAGTGTACCTTCCTTGAAAATAATAGGATTCAGATATCACGTAATAAGGCCATTCTGGAAACCATATAGCCATTAGCATGACTGTCCTAATTAGACTTTAGGCGGTTATATTATTCTCTATCATACAAAAGGTTTTGGTAGGATATGTCCATGGTGATGGCTGACTTCCTTTTTTAACTGGAGTTTTTTTTGAAGGAAAATTATTTCAGCTTAACGAATAAAAGAAGATTTACCTATTTTTTGAATACTAAAATTCCTACCTATTTCGTTTCTTTTAAGGTATACGATATTGGCTTTGGCGAGTCAAGTATCTGAAATACCATTGTTGTTGTAGGAAATACAAGGTATACGTCATTACTGTTATCCACACGGAAACGGATTTTTGATGGATGTTAAGAGTATATGTTCTACAGCGTATTGATAATGATTTTAGATGTTCCCCCTTTATGCTCTTCAATTCTATTGATTTTGCATTATTTCTACCAGTAGTTTTCTTGTTGTATTGGTTCGTAACCTATGGCAATCTTAAACTGCAAAACTTTTTGGTGGTTTTGGCCAGCTATATCTTCTATGGCTGGTGGGATTGGCGTTTTCTTTCCTTGATTTTGTTCAGTACGGTGGTGGACTATTCCGTGGGGCGTTTGTTGATGGATGAAAACCGACAAGCTCGTAGGAGGGTATTGTTATGGATCAGTATTATCATAAACATTGGTTTTCTCGGGTTTTTTAAATATTATAATTTTTTTGCAGAAAATTTTATCGCCGCCTTTTCACTATTTGGAACGGAATTTAGGGCAAGCTCCCTGAATATAGTACTTCCCGTTGGGATTAGTTTTTATACTTTTCAGACGCTTAGTTATACCATGGACGTCTATAGGCGAAAAATGGACGCTACCAAAGATTTTATAGCTTTTGCCGCTTTCGTAAGCTTTTTTCCTCAGTTGGTAGCCGGTCCAATAGAACGGGCCAAAAATCTCCTGCCCCAGTTTTGTGTCAGACGCAAATTTGACTATACCAAGGCTACGGACGGCGTGCGGCAAATACTCTGGGGGCTTTTCAAAAAAGTCGTTATTGCGGACAACTGTGCGGAATTTGCCAATCAGATTTTCAACAATTCGGCTGCTATGGATGGCAGTACCTTGGTTTTAGGCGTTGTCTTCTTCGCATTTCAGATCTATGGGGATTTTTCCGGATACTCGGATATTGCCATAGGCGTAGCGCGCCTTTTTGGTTTTGATTTGATGCGAAACTTTGCCTTTCCCTATTTTTCCAGGGACATCGCCGAGTTTTGGAGACGTTGGCATATCTCCCTTTCCACCTGGTTCCGGGATTATGTATATATCCCCTTGGGAGGCAGCCGAGGAGGTACTTGGATGAAGGTCAGGAATACCTTCGTCATTTTTGCCGTAAGCGGATTTTGGCATGGGGCCAACTGGACGTTTATTATTTGGGGCTTGTTAAACGCCGTATATTTTTTGCCCCTTCTCCTTGCAGGAAAAAATAGGGATAATATGACAACGGTAGCGCAGGGTCGCCTGTGGCCTGGTTTCAAAAATGTTTTCTCCATACTGTGCACTTTTGGGCTTACCCTATTTGCCTGGATTTTTTTCCGGGCGGAATCCCTTGATCATGCCATGGCTTACATATCTGGTATTTTTTCCCCTTCCCTATTTACGGCGCCTCATTTTTACGATATGGGAGAAGCCCTGATCACCTTGGTATTCGTCTGCCTTTTTATCATCGTGGAATGGTTGGGGCGAAACGAGGAATATGCCATAGCCGCCATGGGCCTTAGCTGGCGTAGGCCTATGAGATATACCCTCTATTACACCTTAATGATCATAATCTTCCTGTTTGCCGGCAAGGGCCAGGAGTTTATCTATTTTCAATTCTGATAGTTATGGGCAAATTTCTTAAGAGAGGTTTTTTATTCGCTATTCCGCTTTTTTTGGTGATAGGTTTTGCCTATCCCTTGGATAAATGGCTTTCCCATTTCTTAGCCTCACATTCGTCCATTTACTATGTTACCGATGAATATGCTGTTTGGAACGATATTTTCAGTGGCCAAATAGATTCTGATTTGGTCATACAGGGGAGTTCCAGGGCTTGGCTTCACTTTAATCCTGCTATGCTAAAAGAAGGCTTGGGATTTAGCAGTTATAATTTGGGAGTGGATGGTCACAATTTTTGGTTACAATATTTTAGGCATTCCCAGTATTTGGAGCACAATAAAAAACCGAAGGTCATCGTCTATTCGGTAGACTATGGAACCCTGGAAAAGGTGGACAAGGAAATGTATAACTACAACTATCAACAGTTTTTGCCCTATATGCTTGGAAGTAAGGATATCCAGATTTATACCTCGGACTACATTGTGTTTAATAAGTGGTCTTCCACACTTCCGTTGCTTCGTTATTCTGGAGAATTCAGTCTTCTAAAGGATGCAGTGATGATGGAGCTTTCAGGTGACTCATCCCGAAAAAAAAGAAAAAAAGGATTTGCGGGCATCCAACAAAAATGGAATTCGGATTTGGAAAGGGCCAAGCGTAAAAGCCCAGGAATAACGGTAGAAATCGACTCCGGCCTGATCAAAAAATTTGAGGACTACATCTATGAATGCAAGCAAAAGGAAATAAATATCATAATGGTTTATGCGCCCATTCATGATTTTGGGGCGGCCTATATAAAAAACCATGAAGAAATTACAGAGATGTACCGGGATTTGGCCAATAAACACGACCTGCGTTTCCTGGATTACAGCACCCATGAAATTAGCAAGGATCAGGCCAACTTTTACAATTCAACACACTTAAACAGCTATGGGGCCAATAAATTTACCCAACAGTTGGTAAAGGATATAAAAATGTTAGGATGGCAAGCCGACCTATGAAACTAAGAGTATAAGGATATTCCGAAAAGCTGCTGTTGGACAATTTTAGAAGAGCCTACGGCTTCTTGGACCCAATGCAATAAAATATATTGAAATGTTCCCCAAAGTACAAGTAGACAAGGTCATTCACGAGATAACGCGAAGGTTGGAATGGTCCCATTTTTTATATGAGGTCGGCACTTTTGATTTTTATCACACCTATGATTATCACATGGTGAATCAAAAAGATGGCGATCGATCAGTGCTATTGGCCTACGATGACGGACAAAACAAAATAGGTCTCCCCCTGGTCATTAGAAAAATCCCCGGATCTACATATTATGATGCTACTTCCGTATACGGATACCCCGGACCCATATCATCCGAGATCCCCCCCGATTTTGACAACAAGGTTTTTATGGAAGGCCTAAAGGAGTATTTTGAGAGACACCGAATTGTTTCCGTATTCTCCAGACTTAACCCTTTTGCGGCCCATCAAGAAAGCGTATTGCGCAACTTGGGCAGAATAGTAAATCAAAGGCAGGTAGTGGTTATAGATACCAGGGTTTCCAATGAAATTCAGAGGAGCAGCTATAATAAAAGGTTAAAGACCTATGTAAACCGGGCAGAAAAGTCCTGTACGCCCTTAGTGGTAGAAAAAACTATAGATAACATCCGAATATTTATGGATCTCTACTATAAAACCATGGATAAGGTAGGGGCGAATAAAAAATATTATTTCCCAGAAGATTATTTTATCGCCTTCTTCTGTGGCCATGGATATGAGTCCGAACTACTACAAATAAAGGATAAGGCCTCCAATGCGGTAATTTCTTCCGGAATCCTGGTATATGCCAATGGTGTGGCGCACTATCATTTGTCCGGTAGTGATTCGGATTTCCTGAACCTGAGCCCTACCAAATTTTTGATAGACCAAATGAGGGTTTTGGCCACCCAACGGAAGTGCACCATTTTTAATCTAGGGGGCGGGATAGGAGGTGCCTGCGACTCTTTGTTCTACTTCAAGTCCGCTTTTTCCAAGGACTATAGAAACTTTAAACTTTGGAAGTACGTAGTGATGCCAAATGCATATGGGCAATTGGTACGGGAACGGGTAAGAGAATGCCCAAAAACCGGGTTCTTTCCAGAATATCGATCCCTTGAGGACTAATAATTTTCGCATAAAACAATCTTAAAGCAAGCTGCAGATGTTAGGCCGTACCTATTCAAAATTGGACTTTCAAAGTATTCTTTTCGAAAGAAACTGTCTCCCGGACGGCTATAGGAACGTAACATTGGATTTGGAAGACGGTACTTTGGACCTCCCCTCTTGTGAGGGGGCGCATCGAGAAGGCAATCGGGTAGTCCAACATTTTCCGGGATATCTTGTTCCCCAAGTGGATCCCAAATACAGATTGTTCAAGACGCTGGATAAAAAGGGCTACGCCGTACATCTAAAGGGCTATGCCAGTGTGGAGGATTATTTTGATGCACATCTGAAAAGGAGTTCAAAAAAAGCCATTAAGAGGGCCCTTAACCGTTTTGAACATTGTTTTGAGGTTTCTTATACAATGTTCTACCGAAGTATTTCCAGGGATACCTATAATTTTTTGCTGGAGGCTTTGTACAAAATGATATCGGACCGCTTTAAGGATAGATATACCACGCATACCGCCCTAAAACAATGGGAGTACTACCATTCCCTTTTTTACCGGTTGGTATCGGAGGGCCGAGGCTCCATTTTTGTAATATTCGACAGGGAAATTCCTATAGAGATTTCCCTGAACTTCAATTTTGGCAACATTATGCTCAGTGCCTTTAGCTCGTTCAACGCCGACTACGCAAAATTCAGTTTGGGCAATATTGAAATATACAAGCAATTGGAGTGGTGCCTGGAAAACGGCTATGTTCTGTTTGATATGAGCTATGGCGATTTTAAGTATAAAATGGATTGGAGCAATCTCCACTATGATTTTGAGACCCATGTGATTTCCAAGACATCGCTGGGTGGACCTTTGGCCAGTTTCCTGGAGAAAAAGGGACAGATCACCAATTACTTCATCAAAAAAGAAGTGAACCATACGTACCATAGGATAAAAAGTATCCTAAAGGGCGAAAGGGGACCTAAAGAACCAGATGGGCGAAATATCGATTTTACATTGGAAAAAGTGGATACCTCGGAAATGGACAAGATTAACGGACTCAAAAGGGTAAACCTTGTGGAACCCCAATGGAACCGACTTAAACGGTATGTGTACGACTATTTATACTTAGAGCAAAAAAGACTTCAAGATATCACCATATACCAAAAAAGTGAAACCAAGTTTTTAATTAAAAGCAACTAAAACCGGAAAATATGTCTTTAGTACTACCTTTAAAGAAGTTGGCATGGCAGGTATTTATTAGAACTACACGGACCTACGATAAATGGTTCTCCCCCTTGGAAAAAAAATTAAAAGGAGTGGATTTTATAGGGGCCGTTCTGCCCGAGGAGATGGGCGGGGGCTATACCACGGGCGACTATGTCTACTATGTAAGCGTTAAGCGCTGGCAGGTAAAAAGAATTATGAAAATCCTACAAATAAACAAGGGGCAGGACAGTATCCTGGATTACGGTTGCGGCAAAGGGAAGGCCCTTTACGAGTTTTCCAAATATGGGTTCCGGAAAATAGGTGGGGTAGAACTGGACAAGGAACTGGTGGATATTGCCAAGGCGAACATGAAAAAATTGGGTCTTGCGAATATTGAGATCTACAATGAGAACGGTATCGATTTCAAGGAAATTGATGATTATAACCATTTTTACTTCTATGATCCCTTTAACGCGGAGATCTTTAGCAAAGTGCTGGAAAACATCATAGAAAGTATGGACAAAAACCCCAGGAAAATTACCTTGATGTACCTAAACCAAAGAGGTCATCATGAGGTGATGATGAATTCAAAAAGGTTCAGGCACTTTCATACGGCACAGATTCCCATGAAGGCCTTCTTCTATAAAAGTATATAGGGTAGCTACTTCGCGGGGGCCTTATACCTCTTGAAGGGTTAAAACCGGGCCTGCAGTGGACAAGCCCGCAATTGGATCATAACCGTTTTGGTTTCCATGGTTTTCCCCTCCAAACGGTTATCCGTTGATAGTCAATGGCATACCACGGCAAGGGACCATTCTCCTTTTTACGGGCAGCAAAAGCAATTTTCCCGGTTTGTTTTCGATACCGAAGTAGTCCAAGCGTTCATAAGCCATGAAGTTCCGGTCTTTTGATGAGGTGGGTTGGCCCAAAGCCGGCGTTTGGCATATATTACTGTTGCAGTCTGGCCATTTTTAGAAAATTAAGCCCTTTAAGAAGGAAGAGTCCAGGGTCTTTTTCTATACCAAATACGGTGATATCCGTATATTTTTCCTGATGCGAGAACAATAGGTGATATATCAACGGCCTAAGTGCCTTAAATTCTTGGGAAGTCTTTTCCACGGAAATCCATTCATCGGGCCATATCTTATCGGAAAGATCGTCCAGCAGTTCTATTTTTCCTTTTTGACGAGCCCGAGATTTCGTTTCTTTTGGGGCCAGCCTATAGACCAATCTGTGGAACAGCGTATGGACTTCATTTTCCCGCAAGAGCTGTTTCAACTTAAGATACCATTTTATCGCACAGGCGATAGTTGCCGGCAGGATCTTTTTTTTGTCATAGATCAGGTGATATTCAAAATCGTAAGTCAGGTTGCCCCATCGTCTCTTGTATTCATAATCCCCTTTGGAGAAATCAAAAAATTCAAAATCCTCCCGTAGGCACCATTCCACTTGTTTCAAGAGTAAGACGGAACCCAGATTAAAGCTACTATAAGCTATATCAAAGGTGGTAATGCCCCCTAAAAGTCCTTTCCGGTGCACATAGGTGAGTGCTATGCCAATCGGGACCTTCTTATCATAGATCACAAACAAAGCGGCACGTTTTTCCTTTATCATGGGATAGGCCATCTTCCTATAAAAGGCCCACTCTTTTGGATCTAGATTGTGGTTGTGCTCTTTTTTGTCGGAAAAACGTTTTTCCAATAATTCATTAAAATGGGTAAATAGGGTATCGTACTCTTTCTTTCCAATAGCTCCATGGTACATTCGGTAGGAGATATCACAGCTGTGCTCCAAACGGACACAATATTTTCGCAGTTTGTTGCGGCGTGCCTTGCTTATACTTTTCATATAATCATCAAGGGACGTGAAGGTTTCCAGATTCAATCTATAACCGGGGTATTGTTTTATCCTATGCCTCCCAATATCTTTTTTGAGCGGGGCTATGGATTCCTCGGAGTAGGTAGGGACGTCATAAATTAGGAGCACTTTATTGCCCAATCGGGAAAACATCCGATTTTCCAATGAATAGAATATTCCCTTGGTAAGATTCTTTCCAACATTGACCCAGGTAAATGGCCATGGTCCTTTTGTGAACCTTACACCGGAAATTCCAGGAAAGGATATAGCTTTGGAATTTGGCTCAAAGCTTTCCAGCCATTTGGATATAAAGGTCGGGGATGCAAATGGGTTTTTTGGCATACGTACTCGGGGGTGTACGGGTTAGCGGCCGCTAGGACCTTAATTACTAAAAAAGCGTACGTAAATTTAAGTGTATTGGACTATTTATACCAGATATCTCTTTGAAATACTTATAAATGCGGTTTTAAGGGTCTTAAGGGGTATATTATCCTAAATAAAGCCGACACTCCATGGATTTCTGGACAAATATGGAAAAGTTGGCTTTTCC